>NZ_JBHSBY010000141.1:0-107468 GCF_042650905.1 Pedobacter jamesrossensis
AGACACAAGATGAAAGAAGGCATTTTTGAAAATCTAATGAATAGAATGATCAAAAATCCACCTCACACATATAAAATGATTATCACTTAAACGCCTATTTCAAAAGTTTTATTTAAGTAATTGTTTAATTAGTAGAAAAAAAACTTTTTTTTGGTGGTTGCTGTAAAACCTTTGAATAGGCAGTTAGAAGATTGGGATTGTTATTTAGATAACTGATTTTACTTTCTTGAAGAAAGCTAATTTTAGAAATATGTGTTAATATAAAATCGACAGGCTTAACAATGTCTTCATTTTCATTATTTTCTTCATCACTGGTTTCAATTTTTTCGCTTTTATCTTTTTCTATCTCTTCTTTAGATTGAATTGAAGCTACAGGACAAATTACACTCGATACTATTTTTGCATTTACGCAAAGTAAAAGCAATAACGAGAGTAAGAATAAAAAGGAAAACTTTCCCATAGGAGTATTTGCTTCTGAATCGATTTGGACATATCTACGTCTTTAAGGAATATTTGGATTTTTAGATAATTATTTTTCAATAAAAAAGGCCTTTAATTTGTTATAAAGACATTTGGTATAACAATTTATTAAATTAATGAGGCGTTAAGCTTTTCAACTTTCTTTTTGTACGACCAATAGAAAACGATAGGGTAAACAAAAAGATTGAATATGGTATTGGTTACTAAACCGCCAATAACCACAATTGCCAATGGTTTCGATGCCTCCGAACCTATGCCTGTAGAAAGTGCTGCTGGCATTAAACCAATAGCGGCCATCATGGCGGTCATTAGTACAGGTCGAAAACGGCTCGCAACACCATCTTTCATCGCATCGGCAAAAGTCCACGTTGTGTGATGTTTTAGAGTTGCAATATTACTTTTAAAACGGGTTATCAGAATAACGCCATTTTGAACACAAATTCCAAATAGGGCGATAAAACCAATTCCGGCAGAAATGTTAAAGTTTACGCCAGCAATTAAAAGTGCTAAAATACCACCAATCATTGCAAAAGGTACGTTGTTTAGGACCAGTAAAGCATCACGAACGTTTCCAAATAGAACAAATAGGATAAAGAAAATTAGTAATAAGCTTACTGGTACAGCTTGAGATAATCTGGCCGTTGCTCTTTGTTGGTTCTCAAAATCACCCGCCCATTCCAGTTTATATTCCTTCGGGAGTTTAATTTTTGAATTTACTTTTTCTTGTGCTTCTGCAATTACACTCCCCATATCGCGACCTCTGATGGAAAATTTTATTGCACCATAACGTTTGTGTTTATCTCTGTAAATCATACTAGGCCCAGCAGTTTTGTGAATGCTGGAAATTTCGCCTAACTGAACGCTGGAACCAGATATTGTTGGAACCTGCAATTTTGCAATTGAACTTTCATCGTTCCTAAAGTCTTCGGGATACCTGATAATCAAATCGAACTTTCGTTCGCCCTCATAAATTTGCGTAGCAGCTTTACCGCCAATGGCCATTTCGATTACCGAATTCGCATCAGCGGCACTTACACCATAAAGCGCCATATTTTTCTGGTCTAAGTTAATTTGCAGTTCTGGTTGACCAAGATTTCTTAGAATTCCCAAATCTTCAATTCCATCAACTGTTTTAAGAATTTGCTCAATTTTCTCTTCCTCTTTCTCTATGTAATCGAAATTATCACCGAATAATTTCACTACAATAGAACCTTTTACACCAGAAACAGCTTCCTCAACATTATCAGAAATTGGCTGCGAGAAATTTAAACTTATCCCTGGAAAACCTTTCAGTTTTTCCTGCATTCGCTCTATAAGTTGTTCCTTTGTTTGCTTACGCTTCCATTCTTTGCGCGGGTAAATATCTACGTGAAATTCCATATTGTAAAAGCCTGTTGCATCTGTGCCATCATTTGGTCGGCCAGTTTGCGACACAACTTGCTTTACTTCATCAAAACTTAAAAAGATTTTTCGCATATCGTTCGATAATTTTTTGGTTTCATCAAGCGATATACTTAAAGGTCCAGTAGCTCTTACATAGATAGAACCTTCATCCAAACTTGGCAAAAATTCTGTTCCCAAAAAATTAAAGCTAAATGCGCCAGCAACTAAAATTATAATGGAGATGCCAAAGGTTAGTCGCTTTTTGTTAAAACAGGCGTCATAAAATTTTAAGGTAACTCTTGTAAGCCATTCTAAAAAGATGTTGTGTTTTTCTTTCACGTTCTTTTTTAGGAGCAAACTTGCCATTGCAGGTACTAAAGTAAATGTTAGAATTAAAGCACCTAAAAGCGCAAAACTCAATGTCCAAGCTAAGGGAGAAAACATTTTACCTTCTACTTTTTCGAAAGTAAAAATTGGGAGTAATCCCGTAATGATAATCAGTTTGGCAAATGAAATACCTTTTCCATTTTCTAAAGAAGCTTGTTTTATGATGCCCAGCTTGCTCATTTTATTAAAACGCTCCATTCCAAACTTTTTTGCCTGATGGTCGAGCGCAACGAAAATCCCTTCGACCATTACCACAGCACCATCGATAATAATCCCAAAATCTATTGCGCCCATTGATAAAAGATTAGCAGGCATTCCCTTCATTTTTAAACAGATAAAAGCAAAAAGTAGAGCTAAAGGAATTATGATGGAAACAATCAAAGTTGTTCTCCAATCGGCCATAAATAGGAATACAATTAGGGTTACAAATATGATTCCCTCTAACATATTGCCCATTACAGTATGTATCGAATAATTAACCAAATCTTCACGGTCGTAAAAAGCCTTGATTTGAACATCGCCAGGAAGGATATTTTTATTGATGTCTTGAATTTTTTCTTTTAAGCGAGTAATCACATCACTTGGATTTCCACCTTTTCTCATTACCACAATGCCTTCAACAACATCGGGGTCGCGGTCTCTTCCGACTTGCCCAAGCCTTGGTAAAGCCGATTCAGCAACTTCGGCAATGGTTTTTACATAAACTGGCGTTCCATTAATGTTATCAACAACAACATTTTTAATTTCATCGATGTTGTTTAATACTCCAATACCGCGAACCACATAAGCCTGGCCACCTTGAACAATTACATCGCCACCAACATTTATATTACTTTTAGAAACGGCATCGAATAATTCAGTGGCACTAACTTTATACTGGATGGCTTTTTGCGGGTCGACTGTAATCTGGTAAGTTTTTACTTCACCACCAAAACTTACCACATCTGCAATTCCAGAAACAGAAAGCAATTCGCGTTGAATTACCCAATCTTGCAAAGTTTTTAGTTCACGAACAGATTTTTTATCGCTGGTTAAAGTGTATCTAAAAATTTCACCCGTTGGTCCGTATGGAGGTTGTACTTCTGGCTGAATACTTTCTGGTAAATCTGCTTCTTCGAGGTGATTGTTAACCTGTACTCTAGCTTCGGCATAATCTACATCATCTTCGAAACTTACCTTTACAATTGATAAACCAAAAAGAGATGAAGAACGAATACTCGTTCGCTTTTCTGTAGGGTTCATCGCTATTTCTAAAGGCCGACTTACAAATTTTTCTACTTCTTCGGCACTTCTGCCTGGCCACTGTGTAATTATGGTAATGTTAGTATTAGTAACATCAGGAAAGGCATCAATTGTGGTGCTTTTAAAGCTTAAATAACCTGCAGCAATTAATATAAACGTACTAAAAAAAATGAAATACTTATTTTTAAGCGCAAAACCGATAATATTTTTAATGAATTTATTCATTATCTGAAATTTCTAAATTGATGGAAAATTATTGTCCTTTAAGGCTTTCGAAAAGAAAAACCTGTTTAGAGGCGATGACTAAATCGCCAGCATTTATACCTTTGCTGATGTAAATTTTATTTGCAGTTTTTCTTCCAATTTCGATTTCCCGCACGCTTACCTTTTTATTCTTATTTAGAACAAGGAGGTAGTTTTTATTTTCATCAAAAATTACCGCATTAGCATTTACAACTGGTAAATTGCTACTCGTGCTTGCCGAAACTTTCACTGTTCCAAGCATTCCAGGTTTTAGCGAAAAACCTGGATTTTGAATAATTACTCTTGCATTCATCACTTTCGTTTCCTGGTCAATCAGGTTGTATAACTTGTCTATTTTTCCTGCGAAAATTTTATCAGGATAAGAAAGTGTAGATAGTTTGACCTCATCACCAGCTTTTATTTTTGAAATATCCGATTCATAAATATTTATCATTGCCCAAACGGTTGATAAATCGGCAATTGTAAAAAGACTTTTATCATTGTCGGCTCTTAGCTGCATATTATCTGTAACATTTTTCTCTATTACAAAACCTTTTATTGGAGATTTTACAGCATAAAATCCATTTTTGCTACCTCCGTTTAATCTTAATACCGAAGCCGAGCGCTTTGCCTCTGCTTTCTTAATTTGGTAATCATTGCGGGCATCTTCCAACTCTTTGGCAGATGATAAACCACTTTCGTACAATTGTTCTGCTTGTTTCATGGTTCGATCTGCACTTTTTAATTCGGCCTGCGCAGAGATAACTTCTTTATCAAAACCTGCCATTTCAGCACTGTTTACGGTTGCCAATACTTGCCCGCTCGAAACTTCATCTCCCAATCTAACTGCAACCCGATTAACCGTCCCGCTAACCATTGGAAAAAGTTCAGACCTGCGCTCTTCATTGGCGGTAATTTTTGCCGAAAACGTCAAGTCGGTTTTATTATTGGCCTGCCTAACGGTATCAATTACCAATCGGTTTAGTAGCGAATCGGTAAGGACAAATTTTTCTTCTGGTGTTACAACTTTATGTTCGCTGCAAGAAAAAAATAATGCCGTTGAAGAAATGATTATGCCTTTAAAAAGGTTTTTATGGATGATTTGCATATTGCTTATTTAAAGATGTTTGTGCCGGTAACAAAATTGATTTCTGCTCTCGAACTCATGCGGGCTAATTCGAGTTTGTTAATTTGAAGCGTATTGTCTTTGTAGGATTCGTATAAGTCGAGAAATTCGATTAAACTGATGTTCCGTTCTCTGAAATTTTTAACCAAACCTGTAATTATTTTATTAAAACCTGAATTAAAATAGGGGTCGATTTCTTTTAAACTTTGCTCATTTCTGATGGCGGTTTGGTAGCTGTTAAAAACTTCATTTTCGAGAATCAACTCTTGCTTTTTAACTCTTGTGTTTGCGGCATCGATACCAATTTTCACCTTTTTAATTTCACCCTGATTTCTGTTAAAAAGCGGGATTGGAATTTTAATACCCAAGCCTGTGTATTTCTCCGGATAATTTCCTTTCAAATCATAACTTAAAGAAACTTCTACATCAGGAATTGCCATTACCTTTTGAAGCTTAAGGTTTGCTTCGTTATACAATAAATCTGTTTTTGCTAATTTTAAATCAGAACGATTGTTTCTTGCAGAATCGAGGAGTTTATTGTAGGAAAAATTTGTAATCGACTGATTTTGTGTTTTTTCAGATAAAAGTAATGTAATTGGAGTATAAGGTTTTAGCCCGCACATTAACCTCAAATCTCTAAAGTCATCTTCAAGCTCATTTAAAAGTTCTGTACGTTCTGCTTTTAAGCCAATTAACAAAGATTTTATGCGGATAACATCTTTTGCGGCAACATTTCCAGCCATTAATTGGATAGTGTAAGCCTTTAAAAGTTGTTCTGTAGGTAAAATTTGATTATTGAAAACGGTGAGTGATTGCGAAGCAAAATAAATTTTGTAGAAGGTGTTTTGAAGCTCGAACTTCATTGTGCGCATTAAATCGAAATATTCAAGCTCGGCCAGTTTTACTCCGGTTTGAGCCAGTTTTATATTTTTATTTCGCTTATCAGCTAATTTTACAAGCTGAGAAATTGAAGCCGAGTATTGTCCATATTCGTATGATGTTTGTAGGAATTTTTTGGTTTCGTGGTTGTAGAATAAATTCTCGTATTCAAGCTCTGGATTATCGAAAAGTTTAGCCGTAATAATTTCTGCTTTTGCGCTTTCAATCTGATAATTACTTAATAAAAGTTCGTAATTGTTTTTAAGAAATAGATTTTCTACCTGCGTTATATTTAAACGTAAAGTGTCGCTTTGTGCAAATGTTGTAGTGGCTTGTATTGCAAAAAGAAATAAAATCAGTAGCTGTATTCTTCTCATTCGGCAAATCTATTTTTACCGAATTAAAAGGGAATTAAATCGAAATTAAAAGCAGATTAAAGTTTTGGTAGAGAAATTGTAAATGTTGTTTTGCCGATAGCTGATGCTTTAATACTTCCCTTAAAAAGTGCTATTATTTTTTGAGCCATATACAAGCCCATTCCTTCGCCTTTTTTTCCACTTTCTTCCGATGTTGTGTAAAATGGCTTGAAAATTTCATTCTGCTTTTCTATTGAAATACCCTTTCCTTCATCAATTATTTCGATTAAAAAATGCCCGTCCAAATATTTTAATTGGCAAATAACAGGCTTATTATCCGAAAATTTAAAAGCGTTAGAAATAATATTATCAATTGCAATTTGAAGTAAAACCGGATTGGCTAAAACAGTTGTTAAGGCTCCATTTTTATTGATAAATTTAAAGGGAAGTGTTTTTGACTCTTTCCATTCTAGCTCTATTTGAGTAAGTAATTTATTTAAATCGACGGGAGCAATTTGCGAATTTATTATTTCCACATCCATTTTTGCCAAAGTTAAAAGTCCGGAAATAATGTGGTCCATTTTCTCGGTGTCTTCTAACATTTCTGACAAAGCTTTTTGGTATGCAGAATTTGGTCTTTCTTTCGAAAGTGTTAACTCTGCGTTCATCATTATTCGGGTAATTGGGGTTCTTAACTCATGCGAAGCATTAGCTACAAATGTTTTTTGTAAGATAAAAGCTTGTTCCAGCTCTTCCATTAAGCGATTAAAGCTTTGGGCGATTAAATTAATTTCATCCTTATTACGGGTTTCTTTAACTCTAAATGCCATGTTTTTTGAGCCGACCTGTTTTACATCAAGCATGAAGCGATTTAATGGTTTTAGCATTTTCTCGGCTGTCCATCTACTTAATAATAAAACCAAAATTGAAATCAGAATAAAAGTAAAAACCATTATTTTAAACAATTTATTTAGTCTGTTTTGCGAGCCTTCATCTGTTGCCGAAGCCAGAATAACGAAATCGCCCTGGTTATCCTTATAGTAAATTCCAACCACCTGATGTTTGCCATCGGTATATTTTAAGTGGCCATTTTTACGAACTTTATTGATGGTTGCATTCGTCCAATATTGTGCAGAATCGCTAATAAAAGTTGCCTGGTTTTTGTTATCATAAATTCGGATAACTTCGCCATTAAGTTTCTGTAAATATTTATGGCGAATGCTATTTAATGCATCCCGACTAATTTCATCGGCTTCTAAATAAAGCTTAGCCGTAACCATTGTTCTATCGGTTAAACGTTCGAAAAAATCCGCTTCTAAAAATTTCATAAAAGTGAAATACACAGTGAACAAAACTGCAAATAGCATAGAAGTACTAATGAGCGTAAAGTACAATGCAATTCTGTCTTTTATTTTCATTATTTCAAAATGTAGCCCATATTTATTTTGGTGTGAATAAGTTTCCTTTCAAAATCCTTATCAATCTTTTTCCTCAAAAAATTTATATAAACATCGATAACATTAGTGCCGGTATCGAAGTTAATATCCCAAGCTTGTTCTGCAATAAACCGTCGTGATAATAATCGGTTTGGGTTACGAAGAAAAAGTTCGAGCAAGATAAATTCCTTTGCGCTAAGGTTTATTACTTCGCCAGAACGGGTTACTTCTTTGCTATAAGTATCCAAACAAAGGTCTTGATAGCAGAGTTTTTGGGTTTCTTCTTTATACAAGTTGAAATTACGTCGAAATAAGGCTCCAACTCTCACCAGAAGTTCTTTTAAATGAAAGGGTTTTACTAAGTAGTCATCAGCACCAGCTTCAAAAGCTATAACTTTATCATCAACCCCACCCATGGCCGTAAGCATTAAAATGGGGTTATTTAAGTGATTTTCTCTAAGTTGTTTGCAAAGCTGAATACCATTAATACCAGGCATCATAATATCGATAATGTACAAATCAAAATCCTTTTCTGTGAATAATTCTAAAGCTTGGATTCCGTTGAAAGCAAATTCGGCTTCATAGTCATTTTCTTCGAAAGCTGTTTTCAGCAACTCTGCAATTTTTTTATCGTCTTCGGCAATTCCGATTCTTGGCATAAAGCAAAAGTAATCATCTCATTTTAAAAGACGATGTGCAAGTCTGAATATGGCATATGTAAATATACCTGAAGTTAAAAATTTCATAAATCTTTATCTTAACATTAATGCTCTATTTTGAACTTTTATCATCAATTGCAGATGATAAAAACCATGTGGCATTTTTTGTGTTAAGACTGAAACTTACAACTTATGAATAATAAGATTACTTTACCAATTTGGACAATGCTAATTCCTGCATTAGGAATTGTAGCCTACTTGCTTTCCAACCTCGATTTAGGCGTTTTTATAAAAATTGTTTTGGCGTTTATGCTAATAGGCAGTGTATTGGCTTCAGTGCATCATGCAGAAGTTATTGCACACAAAGTTGGCGAGCCTTTTGGCACAATAATTCTTGCGATAGCGATTACGACTATTGAGGTTGCGCTAATTGTTTCTTTAATGCTGAGTGGCGGAGATGGGGTAAAGGAGCTTGCGAGAGATACAGTTTTTGCAGCCGTAATGATTATAATAACGGCGATAGTTGGTATTTGCCTTTTAAAAGGCGGCATTAAATTTAAAGAGCAGGGTTACCAATTACAAGGTGTAAATACGGCTTTAATTACACTTATGGCCATTGTTGTGTTAACTCTTATTTTGCCCAATTTTACCATTAGTGGACCAATAGGCGAGTACAATACCAATCAACTTATCTTTGTTTCTATAATATCGTTGGTGCTCTACGGGGGATTTATTTTTGTGCAAACGCATCGTCATCGCGATTATTTTTTGCCAAAAGATTCAACATCAGAAGATGACCATGCGGTTGAGCCTAATAAAAAAACAGCAACGGTTAGTCTTATTTTTTTGTTGGTTAGCCTAGTATTGGTTGTATTAATGGCAAAATATCTGTCTTACGATTTAGAAAATATTGTGGTAAGTGTGGGTGCTCCAAAATCTTTAGTCGGTGTAATTATTGCTGCAGTTGTACTGTTACCCGAAGGGCTTGCCGCTTACCGAGCTGTTAAAATGAACAGGCTACAAACCAGCCTTAACTTGGCTTTAGGTTCTGCATTGGCGAGCATTGGTTTGACAATTCCAGCTGTTGCAATTGTTTCTATTTTAATGGATATGCCGTTGGTATTAGGCGTCGATGCAAGGTCGACGGTTTTACTTTTGCTATCAATGATTACCCTTGTTTTTACATTAGCTACTGGAAAAACGAATGTGCAACAAGGTGTTGTGTTGTTGGTCATATTTGCATCTTATCTTTTTTATACAATTGTGCCTTAAATAAATCATACACGCATGCAATGTATTTTGATTAATTTTTTTCTTTGCTTTTTTGAGCAAACTCGCTTGGCGTTTTGCCAAACTGCTTCCTAAATTCCAAACTAAAATATTTTCTATCGTTAAAAAAGTGATGCATAACTTATACGATGGGAATCAGAATTTTGATAAACAAGGCTGGCTGGTTTTGGGTTTTAATGGCCACCAACCTGAGGTTGCAGATACTTATACTTCTACGGGAAGTTTGTACATGGCAACATTAGGGTTTTTAACACTTGGTTTGCCAGCTAATCATGGATTTTGGAATGACGAGCCAGCACCTTGGACTAGTTTAAAGTCATGGAAAGGTGAAGAGATAAAAAAGGATTACAAAGTTTAATATTAAGAAACTGTTCAAATTTCGAGAGATAATTTTCGGGTTTACTAAAACCAAATAAGCAAGTAAATACTCGATGCAATTTGAACAGCTTCTTGGATATATGCAATTATGCAAAATCAAGCCACAAACTATCTGCTTGATAATCAGTAATGCTTGCTGCGGTGTTTTGAAAACGCAAGGCGGTAACCAATGATGCTACTTCCTGCCTAACCATTATAATACAGTTTTCTGCTAATTCTTTTCTAAATCCTTTTTCCTGAAGTTCTATTACGTAACCTATACAGATAACTCTTGCAATTATTTTTCCAAGTTCAACCAGTTTTCTTTGCGGTAATTGGTCGTCGAGATTAAATGCTAATTCTGTTTTAAAATAATCAACGGCCTTAATAGTTAAAGAAAAATCACTTAGAAATGCATACAGCTGTACTTGCTTTAGCTTTTTCATCGACTTAATAATTATTTCTGCGATTTGTGCATAAAGCATTTCGTTCGAACCTTCAAAAATCTGAAAAGGACGACTATCCATAATCCCGCGACCACCAATATGGCTTGTTCGATAACCTTTAGCTCCCGATAATTGTACAAGTAATTGTGCGCTTTCTTGCATAAGATCTGTTACAACCGTTTTCATTGTATTGGCTTCCAGTCCTTCGGTAGCAAGATTGTTCTGAATGCCACTTATTGATGAACTTTTGGCGCACATTGCAGAGCAAATTGTGTATGCAGATTGTAAGCGGGAAATTTGATACTGTACATTATCCATGCACAACAAATTCCCGGTTCCAACTTTTCTGTTGAAGCAATGGTCATAGGCTTCATCAAGCATACGCTTAATAAACCCCATTCCCATTCCTGGGAACTGCATTCTGCTTCGATGCAAAATATCCAGCATCATTTTAATGCCTGTGGTTTCGGGCTGCAGCTTAAAGTTTTTTGGAACAGTAATGTCCAATTTATTTAATCCATAAGGTATAATATACAAGCCTGCGTTATCGTAATATTCTTCTACAACAATCTGCTGGCCTACTTTAGAATTATCACATACAAAAAAATCAATATCTCTTGCTAATGAGCCATCGCTACTTTCACTTCGCGAAGCAATAAGCCAATAGTTAGCCATCCCTGTAAGGCCTTGCCAGTGTTTAGTGCCCTTAATTTCGTATCCGTTAGGTGTAGCTTTGTTTACGGTTTTCATATTTAGTGCATCGCTGCCAAAATCTGGTTCAGTAATCATTAAACCGCCCATGTTTTGCTCAAGCAAAAATTTATCGAAAATTTCTGATTTAATTTCATCGTCGCCATACTTAGATATTGGTTCTAAGAAGAGTGCAATGTTAATTCCGAATGTTAAAGAAAGCGATAACGACTCATAAGACGCAGCAGATAGTATTCCAAGACATTCTTTAACTAAAGATCCTCTGCCACCATACTCTTTAGGAATGGCTACAGATAAAGGAACATTATCCATTATTCCTTTTAATAATTCTGGCGGAAGGCCTCTTTGAAGGCTTAGCTGATCGATATTGTATTCATCTTGAAATAGATGTTTTAACCGCTGCTCAAAGTTTTTAAGGAATTGCGGAAACTCCGGGTTATTGTTTGTCATTCTTATTTTTTAGTCTCTGGGCTAGTTATATATTTATTCAAAGGGCTTTCTCTATACAAACTCCTCCTTATAAAAGTTTGATTTTAAATAAACTTTATATAATTAATACACATGTTAAAGGGAAGAGCGGGGTTGAGTGATTTTCAAGATGGATACCTTAAATAGGCTTAAGCGCTTATATTAAAGTAATTTTTCTCACTCAACCTGTTTTTTTTCAAGATACAAGAATATTATCAAATAATCGTTTTGAGCTGGAAATATTTACTTTGCTAAATTTTAACAGAAAAAATGATTTTTAAATTGGCTGAAAGACAGCATTTCTTCACGTTCAGCTACACTTTTATCAATAAGCAAAACCATTACTTAGATTAGGTATTCTTTGGCAAAACATTAAAACAAAAATCCCGTTTTGGTTGGACTTTGATCATGAGATTTGCATGTAAATTGTATAAATATCTTGCGTCTTTTTCTACGGTTTTGCTAGATTTAAATACTTAGGTTTTGTTTTTCAAACAGGCTGATGATTTGAGCCTGGCTTTTGATAAACTGCTCTTTAAGCTCGAGCATTTTGTTTTTTTCTTGTAATAGCCCTTTCAAGCGAATAATTTCCTCGGCAGTCTTTTGTTTTTTGTTGTTTTTTATCTTTGAAAAAATATCTCCAGATTCATAATATTCAAAGAAATTATAGTTCATAACCTCACTAATTCTTGCCAAAAGAGCTACATCAATATTAGCGTTACCCAATAATTCCTGTGTTTTGGTTTTACCCATTTCTAGCGCATGTGCAAGCGTCGAAACCGACATGTTTTGCGCTTTCATCTCTTTCCAGATCATTAAGCCGATGTGAATACTCATATTTTTTTTGAAATTACAAAATCGAAATTCTATTTGATGAAGTTTTTTGGTAATGATAATTAGTCTAAATACACCTGATAGCCTCTCTTATTGAGAAATGTCAATCTGTTTGATGTATTGATGAGATGATGAAATAGCCAAGCTCTTTACTCCCTATTTTCCTGTGTTAATTTTTCGAGTCTTTCAAGGTTCATAAATTTGTTCACCTGAAGCACACGTTTACCATATGGCGTGAAATATTGATGGCTTTTTAACATTTTGTAATTTAGCTCGTTCCAGTCCCCGTCAGAAAAAACCATATCCAGAATAGTTGACCATTCTTTTCTAAGCGCTTGTTCATGTGCAATATAATCGCTTCTTGAAAAATGATAAAAGTCTGCATCGCAGATGATCTCCTCAAGTTTGGTGCTCGGCAGCTGAGGGTATCTGGTTGCCAGTATACAATTTTTAATTTTCTCGATTTTAGATTCTTCTACCAGATGCTGTTTTAAAAACATTCCTGCCAGATTGGCGCTCTCATTTTCATGATCTTGATAGCGTATTCCGTATCCAATATCATGAAACCAGGCAGCGATAATTACGACCTCAAAATCTTCCCTGCTCAAGGCTGACTGACTGCCGATTTCGATTGTGGCTTCCACAACCTCCATTGTATGTTGGATGCTATGAAAATACAGACCAGAGGATAACTTGGCCTTAAGGAATGTTTCTACAAACTCACGAACGCTGGCTATAAGAGCAGAACACAAAATATCGTTTATCTCGGTTGTATCTTGATTCATTTCGGCAAGGTAGTTGCAAATACTGAAGATATATTGAAGTTTGATCGTATTGTCTGTTAATTAATTTTTCTCTTGTTATGCCAGAACTTCAGATTCTCTTCAATATCTTCATGCATATTTGATATTATGAAAATTCTTCTGGTTGAAGACGAATTAAGCCTTCAGAAAAGTATTGAAAGCTATTTAACAGGTGAGGGGAACATTTGCGTATGTGCCTCTACCTATAAGCTGGCCTTTGAGAAACTAAGTATCTATGAGTACGATTGTGTTCTGCTCGATCTTAATCTACCGGACGGGGAAGGTCTGCAACTATTGAACTACCTCAAACGGATGAATAAACCAGAGGGAGTAATCATTATTTCCGCAAGAAATTCAATCGATCAGAAAATTGAGGGGCTTGGAATGGGAGCAGACGATTATTTGACGAAGCCTTTTCACCTTTCCGAACTCAATGCAAGGATACTCGCTGTAGTGAGAAGGAAGAGTGCTGCAGGAGGGAAACTTATCGCTTTTAATGAAATTTCTATTGATCTTGATAGCAAAGAAGTATCCGTTTCTGGTAAGATCGTTCATTTTACAAGAAAGGAGTTTGACTTGCTCCTTTACTTTATCGCCAATAAAGGAAAAGCCATCTCAAAATCTGCTGCGGTAGAACATATATGGGGTGATGATGCGGATATGGCTGATAGCTTTGATTTTATCTACACCCACATCAGGAATATACGCAAGAAACTAACCGATGCAGGCAGTGCCGATTATTTTCATTCTGTTTATGGTGTAGGTTATAAATTCGCTCAATCATGAAACTCTTTACCCGTTATAATATTATCCTTCTGCTTATAAGCATCTTTGGACTCGCACTAATAGGCTACCTTTTTTACAAAACCCAAACCTTTTATCTAGATAAGCAAATAGATCACGATATGGTCGAAGAGGTTATGGAGGTAAAGGAATACGCTGAAAAGAATATTTTTTACGAGCCCCATGAGTTTGAGGACCTAATTGTACAGTATAAAAGTATCAGTAACCTTCAGAAACATCCAGTTATCATTTATGGAGATACTGTGTTGTATAATCCGGTAAAGCACCAGACCGAGCGGGCAAGATATTTGAGAACTGAACTTAGTTTGATTGGCAAACCCTATCAGGTAATGGTGATTGCTTCAAAGGTTGAACGTGAAGAGCAAATCAAAAGTATTTGCCTGATTATACTCCTTCCGGTGATACTGCTTGTTGGAGTTTTATTACTGGTTAATAGGATTATGATTCGTAACCTTTGGAAGCCATTTGAAAAACTTATAGAAAATATTACCGCTTTTAACCTCAGTCAGGAGAAGCCTTTTGAACCAGTTGATACTTCAATTAGTGAATTCAGGACGCTCAATGATGCAGTTGTATCTTTATCTAAAAAGATACGTACGGATTATCAGGAAATTAAGCTTTTTACCGAAAATGCTTCGCATGAAATGATGACGCCATTGGCAGTAATTAATTCCAAGCTGGATATGATGCTTCAGTCTAGCGACTTGGGTAGTGAGGGAGGAGAGACCTTAGCTGAACTGTATAGGGCAACTTCCCGCTTAACCAAACTTAATCAATCATTGCTACTACTGGTTAAAATAGATAATAGCCTGCTAAAAGACCAGGAGCAACTTGATATTAAGGAACTAATTGAGGATAAGATCAGCTATTTTCAGGAACTCATTCAAAAACGTGGCCTGCAGCTAAAGACAAATTTAGAGGAGGCTAGTATATTCTCTTCCCATCAATTGATGGACATTCTGATCAATAACCTCTTTAGCAACGTTATCCGCCACAATTATGAACGTGGGAATATCGAAATTTCCCTAACAAGCCATAAACTAAGCTTTAAGAATACCGGCCACAATAAGGCGCTTGACCCTGAGAAAATATTTGAACGCTTTTATAAGGATAATGCCAGCGAGGGAACTGGTTTAGGGCTTTCTATACTTAAACAGATCTGCCTGAAACAAAATTTTAATCTAGAGTATCACTACGAGACAGATCTCCACGTATTTACCATAACCTTTTAAATTTTATACTATGGCAATCATCGAACCTAAAAGAGCCGACATCTCCAGCCCACAAAAAAATAAGAGGTATTCTCGTAGCCTCAGGTTCTGGCACTGGGCAAATACCCTTATTATTTGTGGTTCGCTGCTAACGGTACTGGTAAATTCTACCTTGCTGGATAGGAGTCAGGCTACTTTTTTGAAAGCCGAACTCCAGCAATCTGGGACAGCCATTACTGATCAGCAAGCCAGAGGTTTTACCCACAGCATGGAAGATCAGGTATGGGGCATTCATATTTATTTTGGATACGCGTTGGCAGCATTACTGCTTTTTCGGATAGTCTCTGAAATTTTCAGCACTAAAAAGAGTAAATTATTCGTCAAACTAAAATCGGCTTATACTGATTACTTTATCATAAAAAAGGAACGAGAACTTGCCATGCATGAATTGGTGGTTAAATCACTTTACCTGTTTTTTTACCTACTACTATTAATTATGGTTACCACTGGCTTATTGCTCGCATTTGAAGATAGCACCGGCATTTCGACGGATGTTAACCATTCCGTAAAGGAAATTCACGGTTTCTGTATGTACCTGATTTTAGGTTTCATCACCGTGCATGTGGTTGGTGTTTTTCTTGCTGAGCGAAAGGATAGCAAGGGAATAATCTCCGATATGGTGAATGGTGGTGAGGATAATGAGCAATCGTTATGCATATTTTGATGTCATATTGAAACATTGCGAATCATTATTGGCTATCATAAAGCACAAGATCTTAAAAGTTCAGCGTTCATTTACAATATACTCAGAATTAGCGATGGAGTTCTGTAAGATTGGGCTTCTCTAGAAATGTTATTAATTGTTAAATTAATTAAATGTTCACCAAAACTTCAGAATGTCTTCAAAGTTTATCACTTAATTTGTTACAAAGTTTACTCTTCTGGTGCCTTAAAGTTTGGAAGGTATTAGCAGCGGAAATTTAATTGACAAACAAAAATCTTTTCTATCGACAAAAAATCTACAAAAGTTTTGATAAACCCGAATTAATCGACACATCATTGTGCTTCATTGGGGTTTGGCTTCAAAAATATGTAATGCTGTTAATTTTAGTGAAATAAACAAAACATGGATAGAAAAGACTTTTTAAACAGCATGGGTATGAGTGCTGCAGCATTCGCTTTGCTAAATTGTATGGGTTGTAAGAAAACCGACATTGGCTCATCTCCTGATACTATTGGCCCATCAGGTATAAACTTTACAATCGATTTAAGTTTGGCAGCAAATTCAGCGCTATTAGGCAATGGTGGCTCATTAATATCTAATGGATTAATTGTGGCTCGTACAAAAACGGGAAGTTATATCGCTGTGCAACGCTCTTGTACTCATGAAAGTTATACATTAACTTATCAGTCGCCAAATAGCAGATTTTACTGTCCGAACCATGGTGCAACTTTCTCCGAAGGTGGAGCCGTAACCAACGGACCAGCAACACGCTCGCTTACTGTTTACAACACCACTTTAACTGGTACTTCACTTAGGGTTTATTCTTAAAAAAAATGAAAATATTATTCATCTCTCTACTTGCTTTCGTTTTAACCCCCGCAATATGGATGGGGAATTTTGAAGAAGCACAGAAAACAGCGAAGGCATCGCATAAAATAATCCTAATCAATTTTTCGGGCTCGGACTGGTGTGGTCCCTGCATCAGATTGAGAAAAGAAATCCTGGAGTCAGCGGCTTTCGAGGATTATGCAACAAACAAATTAGTACTGGTGCGTGCAGATTTTCCCAGGCAGAAAAAAAATCAGTTGCCCAAAGAGCAGGTTAAGCTTAACGAAGCGCTAGCAGAAAAATATAATCAAGATGGGAAGTTTCCATATACTTTGCTGGTTGATGAGAACGGTAAAGTACTTAAAACCTGGGACGGTTTTCCTGATGAATCACCGACAGCCTTTGTGAAAGAAATTTCTACTTTATCCAAATAAGATGTCTGCAGTAGTTTCAGTGAATAGGATTCTAAAACTCATGGGTAACCGCTTTGAGTTTACGGTAATTGCAGAAGATAATTACTCGGGAAATGAGGCGATAGATCTCGCCGTAGAAGAGGTTCGCCGGATTGAAGCTTTACTGACTACGTTTAAGGATTCTAGCGAAACTAACCAGATAAATGAACATGCAGGAATCAGTCCTTTCAAGGTTTCCGAAGAGGTTTTGCTTTTGATTGAAAGGGCTGTAAAAATCTCAGAAATTACCGATGGAGCCTTTGATATCACTTATGGTTCTATCGACAAGAGTCTGTGGAACTTTGATGTAAACATGAAAAGCCTGCCCGATGCACAGTTGGCAAGGGAATCAGTAAGCCTTATTGATTACCAGAATATTATCCTCAATAAAAGCGACAGATCAGTTTTTCTGAAAAATAAGGGCATGCGTGTAGGTTTCGGTGGTATAGGTAAAGGATATGCTGCTGACATGGCAATGAAGGTTTTAAAATCAGCTGGAATAAAGGCAGGGATTGTAAATGCTGCAGGAGATTTGGTAACCTGGGGGCAACAACTTGACGGGAAAGACTGGACGGTGGGAATTGCAGATCCCGATCAGACAGACAGGCCTTTCTCTGCACTAAAAATAAGTAATATGGCTATAGCCACCTCCGGAAATTATGAAAAGTTTGTAATGATTGACGGTAAACGTTATTCTCATACCATTGATCCAAAAACTGGTCTTCCAGTTAGTGGTGTTAAAAGTGTAAGCGTGATTTGTCCAAGTGCCGAACTAGCAGATGCACTCGCTACCCCGATCGTTGTTATGGGTGTAGAAGTTGGGCTTAACCTCATAAATCAGCTTCAACAGGTTGCCTGTATCATTATTGATGATGATGACAGAATGTATACCTCTAAAAATATTAATGTTAAATACTGATATGAAATTTTCTAAAAAAATAGTTTTTAATGGATTTGTTAGTGTGCTAGCAATATCCTTTTTGGCCTCTTGCGCAAGTGTAAAGCCCTACCAGAAAAACAAACTCAACGATTCGGATATGATTCTTTCTTCCAGAAAGGTACAGAAGTTTGAGCAGAGTTTTCAGCTTTATCGCGAAGGCGCCTCAGGCGCAAATGGAGGTAAAAGTGGTGGTGGTTGTGGTTGTAATTAATATTAGCTAAACAAGAGAATGAGAAAGATTTATCTCCACATTGTGTTTATGTATCTTGGTATATTAAGCACGTATGGACAAAGCAAAAATATCCCGGTTCGCACCGATACCACAAATTATCAATCGAGAAAGCTAAAGATCGATGAGGTAAATCTGGTCTCCGCTTACTATCATCAAAATGGTAACAACTCTGCGGTTACGGGCGGAATCGGAACAGAAAAGCTCAGTGATTTTGCAAATACAATTGATCTTCAAATGTCAAAATTTAACAAGAATGGCAAGAAGAACACTTTTCTTTTTGAACTTGGTGTAGATCATTACACCTCTGCATCTTCAGATAAAATTGATCCAAGTACAATTTCTTCTGCATCAAGTGCAGATACTCGTATTTATCCATCTTTAAATTGGACACATTCCAACGAACAGACAGGAAATTCATTCGGTTTCACTGGTTCTTATTCTACAGAATTCGATTATCAATCACTTGGAGCTGCATTCAATTTAACTCGCCTATCAGCAGATAAAAATACACAGTTCGACATGAAATTGCAGGCCTTTCTAGATCAATGGACGGTAATTTTGCCTATAGAGCTCCGAACGGGCAATGCGGGTAAAGGTGGAGAACAGTATGACACTGCACCAAGAAATTCTTTTAGTGCCTCCTTTTCACTATCGCAGGTTATCAACCAGAAGTTTCAGGCTTCACTGATTCTTGAACCGTCCTATCAACATGGGCTGCTCGCTACTAAGTATCAGCGTAATTATTTTACAGATGGATCCTTGCGCTCGGAAACCCTGCCAGATAAGCGTTATAAATTGCCAATAGGATTACGTATGAACTATTTTTTAAATGATCAGTTCATTATTCGTACTTTTTATCGCTATTATATGGATAACTGGGGCATACGGGCTCATACAGCAGAGCTGGAAATACCCGTAAAAATTAATGCATTTTTCTCTGTAAGTCCGTTTTATCGTTATAATAACCAAACAGGTACTAAGTATTTTGCTCCTTACGGACAACATCAGTCTTCAGATCAATATTTTACCAGTGATTATGACTTGTCAACACTTAGTAGTGATTTTTATGGTGCAGGAGTTAAATTTTCACCGCCAAAAGGTGTGTTTGGATGGCAGAGACTTAATACCCTTGAACTTCGTTACGGACATTATTCACGCTCAACCAGCTTGGTTTCTAATATTGTAAGTCTGAATTTAAAATTTAAATAGTAATACTATGTTGATTTTTATCGATTGCAACAATAGTGGTTAAGGTATTTTGAGATAAGAAATACCTAACCAAATTTTCAATTAAGGAAATATTGAAGTATAACGAAAAGAGTTTGTTAAGTTATCGGAGCAGTTATGGGCAATTGTAGATTTATTAAAGGGGGAAGGTTTAGCCCTTTACCAGCAAAAATGCCTAATGGTTGGCAGTACCTGGCTAAGTGATTCTAAGGAAATTAAAAACCCTTATTTCCCTAAAAATATGCTCACTTGTGGAGAAGTAATAGCAACAAAATAGATTAAAAATTTAAGTTAATTATAAATGCAGGATGATGGATGTCTCCTGCATTTTTTTAATTATACAAATAAGCCATTCAAAGTATTACCAAAAACTACTGTATTCTGAAAAAAACGGAGGTCAATATGTAGATTTTGGACATTGAGAACGATTCATTCTGGAATTAAAATTTCGAGAAAAAAGTTTAGCTGTATCATCTATGTCTCATAATGTAAAGAGAAAATAGGTTGTTGTGGGAAGTATAAATCAAAATATTTTATTTAAAAACAAAATTCTAAAACAATTTCATTTCTATTGTGTTGATTATCAATATGTAAACTTTAGATATACCATGATTAGAAAGGGAGAGATAACCGGATTGCATGCACTTAAAAGAATAGGAATAATTACAGATGAGAACGGTGAAGAAATCTCCTTTGAGTGCGATTTACTTCATAATTTGTCTGTTGGTAACCAAGTTTCATTTAACATAGAAGAATTGACTAAGGGCCTTTTCGCAGTAGACGTACAACAACTTGATTAACTACTTCTTATGCTTTAATTCTGCATCTCCATATCAATTCCGTATAAACCCATATTTGCGCCTCTGTTGCATTTACCACGATGATAAATATCCTGTTGCGCTTTTACTTTATTCGAGTCATCTCCTTTCCATATCTCAAGCGCAGTTTGTTGAAGTGCCCGTCCGAATGAAAAAGTTAGTTTCCATGGCTGGTTTGATTTTGAGATCTGGTTCATGGCGTTGAGTCTTGAGGAAGCTTCTTGTGCAGATTGTCCACCCGATAAAAATGCAATACCTGGAACTGCAGCCGGAACGCATTCCATTAGACATTTGATTGTATCCTCTGCAATTTTTTCTGTTGTTTTCTTTTCGCCCGAATCCTGCCCAGGAAGAATCATATTTGGTTTTAGAATCATATCTTCAAGCGATATCTTATTAAGATACAGTTGTTCGAATACCGTACTGATTACTTCTCTGGTTACCTTAAAGCAGGTTTGTGATGAATGGCTGCCGAGCATCATTACCTCAGGTTCTACAATTGGAACCAGCCCGCATTCTTGGCAGAGAGCAGCATAGCGAGCTAATGCATTAGCGTTTGATACAATACAGTTTTTTGTTGGGGTTCCCTGACCAATGGATATTACTGCCCTCCATTTAGCAAATCTAGCTCCCATCTTCATATATTCCTTCAACCGATATCGCAATCCGTCCAGTCCTTCTGTTATTTTTTCGCCCGCGAATCCCGCGAGATCTTCCGTGCCAATATCAACCTTAATTCCAGGAATGATTCCTGAATCTTCGATAATCTTGACAAAAGGAATTCCTGCCTCATCACTTTGGCGGATGGTTTCATGGTATAGAATTACCCCACTGATGCTTTCACTAAGTCCGGCGGTCTTTATTATCAATTCCCTATAAAGACGCCTGTTTTCTTCCGTTTGAGGAATTCCTGTGGCTGCGAAACGTTTATTGCAGGTGGAATTCCGCTCATCCATCGCAAATAACCCTTTATTATCAGCAAGCAGTGCTTGGGTTATTTCAGTTAGGGTTTTAAAATTCATGCTTTTACGTTCCATTTCCATTCCAGTATTTCGGGCATATCTTTTCCGTATCGGTTTACATAATGTTTATGTTCAATAAGTTTATCTTTTAGCTGCTGTTTTAAATAAGCCCCTTTGCTGCCCAGATTTGGTGCCCGGTCAATAACATCGATAACCAAGTGGAAACGGTCAATCTCGTTCTGTACCCTCAAGTCAAAAGGCGTTGTAATCGTACCTTCTTCTTTATAGCCCCGAACATGGAGATTGCGGTTGGCCCTACGGTAGCTGATACGGTGTACCAGCCATGGATAGCCATGAAAGTTGAATATAATGTGTTTATCTTTAGTAAATATTGAATCATAATCAACTTCACTCAAGCCGTGTGGATGTTCTGAACTGGATTGCATTTTCATCAAATCGACGACATTAACTACCCTGATCTTTAATGCTGGCAGATGTTCCCTCAATATCGAAACTGCGGCGAGGAGTTCCAAAGTTACCGTATCTCCACAACTAGCCATAATTACATCAGGTTCTGAGCCCTGGTCATTGCTTGCCCATTGCCATATTCCAATGCCCTCCGTACAGTGTATTTCGGCCTCTCGCATGTTCAGCCATTGAGGAAGTGCATGTTTTCCGGCAACAACAACATTTACATAGTGTTTTGTGCGAAGACAGTGATCGAACACAGAAAGCAGGCAGTTCGCATCTGGTGGTAGATAAACTCTAACAATGTCTGCTTTTTTACTAACTACATGATCAAGAAAGCCGGGATCCTGATGGGTAAATCCATTATGGTCTTGTTGCCAGACATGTGATGCTAAAAGATAATTCAGCGAAGCAATATTACGTCTCCATGGAAGCTCCCTGGTCACTTTCAGCCATTTGGCATGCTGGCTGAACATGGAATCCACGATGCGGATAAATGCCTCATAGCTGTTGAAAATCCCATGTCTCCCAGTAAGCAGATACCCTTCCAGCCAACCCTCGCACTGGTGCTCGCTGAGCTGAGCATCCAGTATTCTTCCAGATGGAGAAAGAAATTCATCGTTGTCCTGCATTTCTGCATCCCATTGGCGGTTACTGACTTGAAAAACGGCACCCAAAAGATTGGATAAAGTTTCGTCAGGGCCAAATATTCTGAAATTAGCTTTGTTGAGCTTGATAATCTCGCTCAAGAATTTTGCTAATACCATAGTGTCTTGTCCCTGGACTGATCCAGGTGATGGTATATCAATTGCATAAGTACGAAAATCCGGTATTCTGAGGTCTTCAAGCAATAGTCCACCATTGGTATGGGGATTAGAACCCATACGTCTGTCTCCTTTAGGTGCAAGCTCTGCAAGTTCCGGAATCAGCTTGCCTTCTTCATCGAAAAGTTCTTCAGCTCTATAGCTTTTCATCCAGTTTTCTAATAGTGCAACATTTTGTGGATGTTTTTCGTCTACAAGGATTGGAACCTGATGCGAACGAAAGGTACCTTCATTTTGCAGGCCATCTACAATTTTTGGACCTGTCCAGCCCTTTGGCGAGCGGAGCACGATCATCGGCCATCGAGGTCTGCTGTTATCAGATTTCGTTCTGGCGTTACGTTTAAACTCAAGTATCTCTGTTACGGCTTTTTCCGTAGCAATCGCCATTTCCTTGTGCATTTTTTCAGGATCATCTCCTTCAACAAAATAGGGTGTCCATCCACATCCCTTAAAGAACTGTTCAAGTTCTTCATGTGGTATGCGTGCCAATAGTGTCGGATTACTGATTTTATAACCATTCAGGTGAAGTATTGGTAGTACGGCTCCATCAGTTATTGGGTTTAGAAATTTGTTTGAATGCCAGGCAGTAGCCAAAGGACCGGTTTCTGCCTCTCCATCACCTACAATACAGGCGACAATAAGGTCGGGGTTATCGAAAACAGCTCCAAAAGCATGGCTCAGTGAATAACCTAATTCGCCACCTTCGTGGATAGAACCGGGTGTGCTAGGCGCAACATGACTGGAAATTCCTCCAGGAAAAGAAAATTGAGTAAAAAGCTTTTTCATACCTTCTTCATCCTGACTAATGTTCGGGTAAACTTCACTGTAACTACCCTCCAAGTAGGTATTGGCGACTAGAGCAGGTCCTCCATGCCCAGGACCGGAAATGTAAAACATGTTCAAGTCAAATTTTTTAATTAACCGGTTGAGATGGACATATATAAAGTTCTGACCAGGAGTAGTTCCCCAATGGCCAACAACAATGGGTTTTACATGAGATAATAACAGTTTTTCTCTGAGCATCGCATTGTCATACAGGTAAATCTGTCCGACGGAGAGATAGTTGGCAGCTCTCCAGTAAGCATCCATTTTGTTTAAAAGTTCAGGAGAAATCTGTTCAACTTCAGCGTTTAATAATAATTCTTCCATTCTATTTATGTGTTTTAAAGCTTAGTATATTCTAAATAGGTTTTGTCCTAATCAGCATTGAGCAGAACGTGTCCGATATTATGAAATAGGATTGTAATACGTTATTGTGTTTCCATTTTAACATCCATTAAAAATCTTCTTGGCGTTAGAAGGGTGATTTGTTTTGAAAGGTAACCTGGGTACTATACATTTTCAAGAGCAATCCGGCTATCAAATGGCGCATTCCTGAAAAATGAGGCAGTAAGTCCGGTAACTTGTTTGAACTGCCTTGAAAGATGTGCTACACTACTGTAATTCAATAAGTATGAAATTTCCGTGAGGTTTAATTCATCGTAGAGTATAAGTTCTTTTACACGCTCAATTTTGTGGTTGATAATGTAATGTTCGATAGTCATTCCAGTTTCCTGCGAAAATACATTGGCCAGATAGGTGTAATCATGCTCAATCTTTTCGCTGATGTAATTAGAATTTTTTACTTTGGGCAGCTCTTCTGTATAATGTACCATATCGATAATCGTATTCTTGATGCGCTCAATTAGCATGGCTTTTTTATCTACCATCAGCTCAAGACCAAACCTTATCAGTGCTGTCTTCAGTAGTCTATACTCATCTTTGGTTGGAATATCTCTCATCTCAACCTCTCCAAGTGCTATGTTTTCATACTTCAAGCCAATCAGCTCAAGCTCATTTTTTACGATCATCTTACACGGGTTGCTGACCATATTCCTGATATGTAATTTCATAGTTGAATCGCTTATGATTGATTAAATACTAAAAAGCCTTTTAAAGGCACGCTGGCCATTCAACAAAATTCAATATTGAGTACTGTTTTGAGAATGACGCTCGTCATGCGGATTGTAGATGTTCATCATCAATGGGTAACTCGGGGATTGGTAAAGCAGCAGCCCCGGAAGCTTCGCGTGAAGGAGCAACTGTTTTTATTGCTGATCTGGCATTGGGTTATTATCATCCTTTACCATTGACGAAAATCTCAATACTGAATGACCCGTATCATTTACTAATAAAGAGAATAGAAAGACATTTATGGATTAATAATCCAAGGCGAAGCAAATACAACATAGCATAACCGATTATTTGACCGATACTAGTTCTACAGCATGAAAATCAACGAAACACTTAGAAATAAAGTGCTCGAAGCCATTAGAGTCGAGCCCTTGCTTTATACAGCAAAGATAGAGGTTGCAGCAAATGAAGGTATCGTTACCTTATCAGGTACGGTTGATACCTACGTAAAAAAAAGAGCTGCGGAATACGTTGCTGGCAAAGTTCCAGGTGTATGTGCAGTAGCAGAAAAAATCAAGGTTAAGTTCGCGGCAGATGCTACAAAAACAGATGAAGCACTTGCCTCCGATATATTAACAGCTATGCAGTTTAGTCCAGATATAATCAAAGATAATATTAACGTACTTGTTGAAGACGGTTGGATAACCCTTGATGGAAAAGTTAACTGGATAGCACAGAAAGAAGAAGTAGAGCGGGTAATACAACATATATCGGGCGTGAAGATGATCACCAATAATATTAGCATCCGTTCTGAAAGAGAAGATGATGTTGAAAAGGCCGCCATCGAAAATGCATTGCTGAGGAACTGGGCAATAGATGATCAGCAGATCGAGGTTTTCGTTCTTGGAAATGAAGTCACTTTAATAGGAAAGGTACACTCCATTTACCAAAGCAATACTGCAGAAAGGATTGCCTGGAATGCAGCTGGCGTATGTAATGTACATAATAAACTGATAATAGAATACGCAGATTACTGATTTAACAATGATTAATAAAAAAGATAATAAATACCTTAATTTTTAACCATTGCCATACAAAACCATTAACCCTTTTAATAATCAGGTTATTAAAAGCTACAACGAAATGAGTCCATGTGCAGTAGAAATTGCAATTTCTCTTGCAGATGAAGACTTCCAGCGATGAAGAAAAATACCTTTTTCTGAACGAGCGCACCTGCTCCATAACGTTGCTTCGCTATGCGCATGCAAAAGGATATCCTTGCTAAACTAATTACTCTTGAAATGGGGAAACTGCTTGCACAGAGTTACGGAGAAATTACCCTCTGCGCAGATATTCTTAATTACGATGTAAATAATGCGGAAACTTTTTTGGAAAACCTACTTTTTGGAACCAGACTATGGGGAGCCTGTTTATATGCAAGCAGACCTTGGCATTTTTTTGGCTAATTGATCTATCTTTATTTTGCTATTCTTTCGCTTTGATTTTTTGCTGTTTCTGCTCCTGTTTCCTGAAATATCCGCGGAATAGAAAACTGTGTTTAGTGGCGTCCATTAAATCAGAGAATCCATCAGTTCCTTTTTGCAGGTTATCCAGACTTGCACCGAGTCTTATCGTGAAAGAGGAGTCTCTTAGCAAGGCATGCAATGGCCCTTTGCCAGAATTCAATTCATAATCTATTCCTTTTACCATGTCGCCAAGCTGGCCTGAAATTCTTTTAGCATTGCCACCAGTAAGCCTGAAATCTGCTATGGCATATTTGATATCAGCTGCGAGTAGGGTATCGGTTAATAGAAGTCCGGCAGCACCTTTTCCTCTTCGAATATCGCCAACCATAGCATTTAATCCATAGCTCATCTGATTGGCATTTTTTGTGGCCATATTGATTTCGTTTAGGGAGGATTTCAAGCTCAGCCCAATTGCAGGATCATTCATCAGGTTGAATATTTCACTAGTATCTAGTCTTAATACAGTTTCTTTTAAGGCCTTGGCAATTGCCGCGACGTCGTTATTAGTCTTGGAGAGTGTTTTGAGCATTTCATCGGTACTAACCAGCTTCTGCGCACTTAGCATATCTCCTTCAGAAATTTTTTCTCCAGGCACTTTTACCGGTTCTATATTGACAACCTTGTTGCCCATAAGCCCTTCAGTTCCTATTGCGGCCTGCGCATTTTTTTGGATGTAAGTACGTACCTTACTGTTGATTTGCATGGTTACCTCAATGGTGGTATCGTTAACCATATCAATACTTTTTACCGTTCCTGCCTGGATGCCGGAAAAAAGAACATTATTGCCCTCCATTAATCCATTTAGGTTATTAAAGCGTGCTTTGATTTCGAAGTCTCTTCCAAAGATGTTGCGGCTTCTGCCGATCATATAGAATGACACGACCAGAACCAGCAGGCCTGCCATCACGAATATTCCAAGTTTTATATTTTTTTCTTCTGTCTTTGCCATAATGTTTACTGAAAAAACTGATTGATTTTGGGGTCGCTTGAACGCTCAAGCGTATTGTATGTGCCATCCGCGTAGCACATGCCTTCTAAAAGGAGAATCACGCGGTCTGCGATATTCCTCACACAATTCATGTCGTGAGAGATAATGATAGAAGAAGTCTTATATTTTTTTTGAAGGGTGAGAATCAGCTGATCGATTTCTTTAGCCGTTACCGGGTCGAGTCCTGTCGTGGGCTCATCATAAAGGATAATTTCCGGTTTTAAGATAAGCGTTCTGGCAAGTGCAATTCTTTTTAGCATTCCACCTGAAAGTTCTGCTGGCATCATGTCCGAAGTATGGGTCAACCCCACATTTTCAAGTGCCTCTTTTACCATTTTTCCAATCTCATTGTCGCCGAGGCTTGTCCAGTGCCTGCGCAGGGGGAATTCCAGATTTTCTCTCACCGTCATCGAATCATAGAGTGCGTTGGCTTGAAATAAAAATCCGATTTTGGTTCGGGCTTTTGCCAATGCATCTTCATCCATAGCAGTAACATCATCTCCAAACACCAGAATTTTGCCTTTGTCTGGTTTTAAAAGCCCGATAATGCATTTGATCAGCACAGATTTTCCTGCTCCGGATTTCCCAAGAACCACCACATTTTCCTCTCTTTTAACGCTTAAGGAAAAATCTTTCAGAATGACGTTATCTCCAAATCTTTTGCAGAGGTGTTCAATTACGATGACCGGATTGCTTATTGGCTGATGCTTTTCCTCTGCTTTGTTTGCTATCACTCCTGTATTCATGGCCATCAATTTAAACCCAGCAGATTAGTAAGCTGAACGGTTAGCAGGTCCAGAATGAAAATTAAGACTGATGAAAGCACAACTGCAGAATTGGCCGAACTTCCCACACCCTGCGTGCCTTTGGTAGAGTTGAAGCCCTTATAGCATCCGATTAGACCAACCGCAAAGCCAAAAAATATAGTTTTTATTACGGCGGGCAGTACATCACTATAACTTAGACTATCAAATACCTGAACGAAAAAGAACCTGATGTTTGTTACGGATTTGATATTTACACCTATATAAGCGCCAAATAGGGATACTGCATCTCCAAGAATAGTCAGTATCGGAAGCATCAGGCTGGTCGCGATTACTCTTGTTGCGACTAGGTATTTGAACGGGTTGGTTCCACTCACATCCATTGAATCGATTTGTTCTGTTACCTTCATCGATCCCAGCTCTGCACCAATACTGCTGCCGATTTTTCCTGCAAATATAAGTGCTGTGATAACCGGACCGATTTCCCTAACGATTGCAATGCCCACCATAACAGGCAATTCTGACTGAACCCCATAGCTGACAAGTGAGGGGCGCAACTGCATAGTTAGCACTAGCCCCATAATAAACCCTGTTAATCCAACCAATGGAAATGACTTGTAACCTATCAGATAGCATTGTGCCAAAAGTTCTTTTACCTCAAGCTTAGGTTTGAGCCCATGTGAGAAGAAACGACCTGCAAACCTGGAGATCTGTCCGGTCTGGTTCAAAAAATCTTTGGTCTCAGAAATTATTGCCATACTATATTTATTTTTTGGATGTAAAAGCCATGCAGTTTCTAACCTGAGAATTGTTAGATGGATTTTTTCTCATAATAGAAAAGGATCCTGTTAATGCAAAACTCCCTTTTTGGCAGGTTGAAACGTTATGTAATTCATTTGATTTATTATATGATTCACACTTATGTATCGCTGTTCTTTGGAGGCATCATCTCGGGCATATCCAGCCTTGCCGCTCCTATGCGGTTATCGGCCATCCCATAATATACATCGTATCGATCAGGACACCCGATGTCTATGCGCTGATCTATGCCGGTTGGAAAAACTACATCTCCGATTGTTCCAATGCGCTCTTCCTGGATTTCAGGGCTGAGCACTGGATTGCTAGACCGGTAAAGGATTTTATCAGGACAATTAGCGTCTAAAATCATCACGCCTGCAGAATAAACCAGTTCATCATAGATATTTGGAGTTAGTGAGCCTTGCATAACACCATGATAGACTAAGAGCCAGCCGTGCCGACTTATCACCGGAGGTGCACCAGCACCGATCTTTAGTTTCTCCCACGGTGCCTCTGGAAGGGCAAGCGGACTATTAGATACAAACATTGGTAGTGGACTGCTATGGTAAGGCTTACTGCTGAGATGACTATAGGAGATCCAGATGCATTCATGGTGATCTCTAATCCGCCTGTCTAAGGGATCTTTTACAATATCCTCTGGGCGGGTACCCGGAAATAGCGGCCGATGCAACATTATAAGCGAAGGATGTCCGTGAGGGCTGATCAACGACTTAGGGAAAATGCAGGCATCCTTATTGTTAACACCATTGAATTCGATATTTTTATAGGGTGCGAAGTTTGCAAGCCCCAACCTTTCCCAATGCATAAGATCTGCCGAAACTGCAAGAGCAATCCTAGGACCTGCAGCAGAAAAGGCGGTATAGGTCATGACATAACTGTTTAGCGGCTCTACAAATGTGATTCTGGGATCCTCGCAACCCCCGCCGCCATCAGGTCTTTTTTCATAATCCGCCTCAGGTTCTAGTGCAATACCTATGCGTTTCACCCCCACTGGGTCGCCTTCTGGGCTAAATAAAACCCGGGCAATACCAATCCTTGAATAGTTACCTTTTGCTACCAGTCTTGGAAAAAGGTATAGGTGGCCATCCGGGCCGCGAACTGCTGCAGGGTTAAGCACCCCTTCAACTTCGAGTTCGTTTCCCTTTTCTGGCTCCATCACTATACCTAGGCGTTGAAGTTTAAATGGATTCATATTTATTCTTAGGTTGACATTTTATTTTTTTAAGCATCAGTTTTCGTTAACGGTCTGCAATTAAGGAAGTTGCTATGGCCTCATCAAGTTTATAAATGTCCTTTCTGAAGTTAAGCACATTGTTCCTGTCACAGAAAGCGGTCAGATAAGCAATGTAGACTGGAACTTGCTTTTTGATGGATACATATTTTTCTCTACCCGAATTCATTGACGCCTCAATTCTTTCTTTAGTCCATTCCTTTTGATTGTCCAGCAAGAATTCTGAAAGTTTTACAGGCTCCATCACCCTTATACACCCATGACTAAAAGCTCGATCGGTTTCTCCAAAAAGAGATTTACTTGGCGTGTCATGCATGTAGATGTTATAACTGTTAGGGAAAATAAATTTGACCAATCCGAGTGAATTCCTTACACCTGGTCTCTGCCTTACTGCTGCTAACTTGCCCTTGTAATATGTTATCTCCATATTATGTTTAGCCAAATAGCCAGGATCTTTTTCAATTCCAGGAAGTACTTCCTGTTTAACAATGCTTTCAGGAAGATTCCAATATGGACTGAACACTATATGTTTTAGGTTGCCAAAAAAAACGTTCGTTCTGCTCCAGCTTTGACCAACTACCACTTTGCAGCTCCATAGCAAGCTATCGCGATGGTAAACGTGTAGTTTATATTCTGGTATATTGACGGCTAAATAATCCCCATCCGAACTTACCGGGAGCCATCGGCAGCGTTCCATGTTAACGATGATCTGTTTGATGCGTTGTTCTATAGAGATATTGAGCTGGGCAAATGTATCCGGCCCTAAAAGACCATCTTCTTTTAATCCGTGCCTTTGCTGAAAATGCTTTAAACCATCGATAAGTTCCTGGTCGTAACTTGCGATAAAGATAGCTCCATTATAATCCCCAAGCTTAAAAAGTCGAAGCTTGATCTGGATAATTACCTGCGCTGTATCACCCGGTTTTAAAGGTATTAAGCTGTCTAAGAGGGGTGGCCAAGGCTCGAAAGAGAGAAGTTTATACTTTTTTAGATAAGATTTTAACAGTTCATATTGCCTGTAAACCGGCTCATGAAATACTACCTTATCTTCCTGTTCATTAAGAAGACTGTCGAGAAGATCTGCATAGGCTATCTTTTTTCTTGGGATGAACCAGCCTGCGACACGGCTCAGCGAATCGTCTTGCCCTTGCCAGGCCATTTTGGAAAACAGTAGATATTGTGCGGTGAGCATCAGCTCAGTTGTAGGATTAGGTTGAAGATTTTTCTTGCTATCTACAGGATTATTTACCAGTGAATCCAATACCCTGGAATAAGGAGGGATTCGATAGATGCCTTCCTCACTAATGTTCAGTAGCCTGTTGCTCAGGTTTTGTGCTTGAAGGCTAAGCTCGCCTTTATCGTACCATGCATAAGAAAATTCTCTTTTTCGGTAGAAATCCATTAGTGTATACTGGTATTTATAGAGTTCTGGATAGCTCGAAAAGAAAGTTGCTACATTCAAACTATCGAAGGTCACGAGTTTTTCATCGCTGGATTTTTTAACCAAAGCAAGCGAATCTTTACTGAGGCGCTCTTTTCTCTCTTGCGCTCTGCAGCTCAGGATTAAAGAGATAAAAAAGACTGCCATCAAGATCTTATATAGGTATTTAAACAAACGGTCTGTTTTCATGATATTCTTTGAGGCTTTTGGGATAATGGAGTATTAAACTCTTTTTTCGAAGGTTATTAAATACTACAACTTGATGGCCTCGAGGACCATCAAGCTGTAATATGATAACAATATGGGATCACCAATATCTGGTTTTCACCCTTTAGAACATTATCTTATTATCTCGATATTTTGCATGATTCACACTTTTCCCATTTCATTATCCCGTGTCGTGAATCATTTGCTCCCTTGACCATCGTCATTGACCAGTAGATCCGTATTCACAAAATTTGAATGTCAAAAGATAGATTAATGAAACCATCATATGATCAATAGATTATAATCGATTTAACGCTGAAGAAAAAATAAAAGTAATCCGATGAAAAAAATACTTATAGCCACCGATTTTTCAGTAGCTGCCGAGGATGCCGCCAGGTATGCCATTGAGTTGGCTCGCCAAATCAATACAGAGGTCTTGCTGATTAATGCGGCCGCAGTCAATACAGACTCACCTGTAGAGATTCTGTGGCCAATAGAAGATTATCAAACGCTTATAAAACGTACGGATACCCGTCTAAAAAATCTTTCTATATCTTTAATGGATCGTACGCCTGCCACCTCAGAGCATACCAAAGCCTGGCCAAAGATCGGAATAAAGTCTGATTTGGGATCCGTTACTGATCTGCTCAGGGAAACTGTTCAGCAAAAAGGTATTGGTTTTGTAGTCATGGGGCTTTCACGTTCCGGATACATGAAACGCTTTATCCTGGGCAGTAGCAGCCGCGATGTAATTGATTCTGCAGATTATCCTGTACTATTTATTCCTAAAGGAGCAAGCTTTAAACCAATTTGCAAAATTGCTTTCGCAACCGATCTTTGCCTCGATGATATGGAATGCATACACGCACTTGCCGCTTTTGCAAGCCTAATGAATGCAGAATTGGTTATTGTACATGTTATCGGTAAAAATGTTGATGAGGGCATAACCGGTCGGATTGAGGCCTTTATGAGTGAGCTTAAAAATAAAATTAATTACGAACGAGTTTATTATGAGAATGTATACCGGGTGAAAGTAGAGGACGGGCTAGATTGGTTGAAGAAACATGGAGAAACGGATTTACTAGTTATGATTCATCGCCGAAATGGTGTTATTAATGATTTTGTAAACGGAAGCCACGCACAGAAAATGGCCCGCCAAACTAATCTTCCATTATTGATTATGCCAGAAGGTTACCATGGAACATTGTACTGATTCACTTTTGAAACCTTACAGCTGTGATTATGGAAGTAATTTAAAATACTCGCATCCTAATTTTTCATTTTCGAAAGCCCATTGAGATCCAATAAAGTAATGCGGGTACCAGTTCTGTCTATCAGTTTTTCATCCTTAAAATCAGAAAGTGTACGGCTAACTGTTTCTGTAGCCATGCAGGCCATTGCGGCAAGATCCTCTCTTGTGATGGTAAAGAAATTACTTTTTATATCCTTATGGTATAGCTTTACCAGTGTAGCAGCCATTTTCTTTCTTACAGAATTATAAGCCAATTGCAACAACTGATCTTCTTTTTCACGATTGTCTCTTGAGAGAAGATGAATGAATTTTCTTGCGACCTCAGGGTAAAGACTGAAAACACTTTCCATCTGCTCTGTGGGTATCAGGCAGAGTAAGCTATCTTCGATTGTTGTTGCAGTATCGGCATAAGTACTGCCGCTTAACACTGCATTAATCCCAATATAGTCCCCTTCGCAGTACATTCCAGTCATTAATTCACGTCCATCCTTGGCCATTTTTATGGTTTTAACTCTGCCTTGAATAATTAGGTATAACCCTTTTCCCTGATCATCTTCATAATAAATGACTTGACTCTTTTTGAATGCCCGGCTCTTTTTACCCTCAATTATTTTGTTGAATTCTGCAAGACCATCTGTTTTGGCAATCAAATTCTTAAATTCATCAGAATTGGTTTTGTGGGTATACTCAGACATAGATTTTTTTCTCAATCGGATATCAATTGCATTAAGCAGTTCCATGTCATCAAAAGGCTTAATCAGATAATCATCGGCTCCTAGTTCCATTCCCTTTCTTAAGTCTGTATGTTCTGCTTTTGCAGTCAGAAAAATAAAGGGTATTCCTGAAGTTTCTACGTGCTTATTAAGCATATACAAGACACCATAACCATCCAGTTCAGGCATCATAATGTCGCACAATATAATGTCAGGAATGGTTTTTAGAGCCATGTCAACGCCAATTTTTCCATTTTCTGCCTGAAATACGGTATAGCGGGCCATTTCAAGAATTTCTACCACGTTTGCACGAATGGCATCATGATCTTCAATGATCAGTACTTTTTTGCTCATGGTTATCGGTTTGTGGAAAAGTGAGTGTAAATAAGGTTCCCTTGTTGATTCTGCTCTTGAAACTGACCTTGCCATTCATTAGGCCTGTATATCTGGAAAGAATGCTCAGGCCAAGACCGTTTCCGGAAATATTCCCTGTGTTATGGGCTCTAAAAAATGCCTCAAAGAGATGCTTGTGGTCGGTATCTGGAATACCGATACCATTATCGCAAATCCTGATGGAGAAATTTTTTTCATTAATCTTGGTATGAAAATGGATTTCGCTTTCATCCCCTGAATATTTGATCGCGTTGTCAATCAGGATAACAATACAGTTTTTTAGCAGGTTCTGATCTAGGTTAATCATCAAACCAGATCCCTTATGCTTAAAAACAATTTTCTGTTTTCCCTTAAGCGAGATCTGCATTTCGCCGGTAATCTCTTCGGCCATTTCGGAGAGATTAAAGTAGCTGAGCTTTGGTTTAACCATTCCTGAATCGAGTTTTTCCAGCGAAAGGAAATCATTGAGTATTGCTGTAATGTTAAGTACGGCATCTTTGATTTTGACTACATGTTTTCCAATGCTTTCCCTGTCCTGATTTTCTGCATATCGATCGATGAGCGATGCGGAAAGCTGTACCATGCTTAAAGGGGTGCGGAACTCGTGTGATGCTATGGATACAAACCTGCTTTTGAGCTGGCCAAGTTCTTTTTCCTTATTTAGGGAAAGGTTCAGCTCATCTTGGGTCTTCTGAAGTGCATATACGCTTGTTCTGAGCGAATGTGTTCTTTCTTCAACCTGTTCCTCTAATAATGCAGCATAGTCCTGTAGCTTACCTTCAGCTTCTTTTTCTCTGGTCAGATCATGTATAAATCCTGCATATATAATTCTTCCAGAATATTTTACTTCACTTACACCTAGCCGAAAAGGAAATTGGCTTCCATTTTTTTTTAATCCAACGAGCTCCCTTCCAATGCCTATTATACTGGCAAGTCCTGTTTTTTTATATTGAAAAAGGTAGCCATCATGTCTGGCCCTGTCAGGCTGTGGCATCAGTACAGATATATTTTGGCCTACAACCTCTTCCGCCAAATAATTAAAAAGCTTACATGCCGAAGGATTTATGGATTCAATAATCCCACGGTCATCTATGGTAATCAGACCGTCTATTGCATTTTCAATGATTGCTTTAAGTAGTACGGTGTTTTCCATAAATTGTTGATTGACAGATAAATAATTAACTGTTTGAAATAGACAATCGGTAGGGGCTTTTGTTTCGTTCGTTGAATCTTAATTCAAATGAAATCATCATTTAACCCAAACCTATTTGGTACAATGTAGGTACAATTATCCGCTATCGGTGACGGGTATCACGATTAGCTTGTGGTAAGGTCATTTACCCAGACTTTTTCTTGAGCTAGATTTGCTGTATGGGGATTTTTATGAGCCGATACAGGTTTATTCAATTCAGCGAGAAATATGGAGAAGAATGTAAAACTGAACAACGAGCAGTTCATATTAGTGCTCAATTCGGGCTCTTCAAGCTTGAAGTTCGCCGTTTATCACTACAAATCAATGCACAGGCAATGGTTCGGAGTGATAACTGGGATTGGTAAGCCTTTAGGTAATATGACCATAAGTGACAGCCACCAGCATGAGGCTTCTCGAAGAATGAGACATTACCGAAATATTGAGGATGCCTCAACCGAAATAATTCTTTGGCTCAAGGAAAATAAAAAAAATTGCCAGATATATGCTATTGGTTACCGTATTGTACAGGGCGGAGCTAATCATATGGTTCCTGAAATTGTGACTGAAAAATTATTGGCGGATCTAAATGCGCTCATCTTTTTAGCTCCTAATCATTTACCAAACGAACTGAGCCTGATTAATACATTTCTGCTTAAGTTTCCCAGCTTAAATCATGTGGCATGTTTCGACACCAACTTTCACCGCGAGATGCCCGATGAAAATAAATTTTATCCATTGCCTGTTAAATATAAAAAACAGGGATTGAGAAGGTATGGCTTTCATGGCATGTCTTATGAGTACATCATGCAAAAACTCAATGAACAGTATGCATTTATTGATCAGAAAAAAATCATTATTGCACACCTTGGAAATGGTTCGAGTATGGCTGCCATTTCATCAGGGAAAGGTTTTGATACGACTATGGGCATCAGTCCGATGGGAGGCTTAGTGATGGCCACCCGCTGTGGCGATCTTGATCCGGGTGCTATCCTTTTTATGCTCAAACAGAACGATATTACTGCGGAAGAACTTGATGTAGAGCTGAGTGAAGAGTCTGGAATGAAAGCTATCGCAGGCACTGGCGACATGCAGGAGATTTTGAATATGGGAGATGATGATAAGCGTGCAGTAGCAGCAATTACATTATACTGTTGCCAGGCAAAGAAATTTATTGCAGCGCTGGCTGCCTCTATGGGCGGGCTCGATATGCTAATCTTTACAGGTGGAATAGGGCAAAATTCACCAGAGATTAGGGAACGTATTTGTGCAGATATGGATTTTATGGCGCTAAAAATCGATCGCTGCCTTAACCTGCGTACCGAAAAAATCGTCTCCTGTCAAAGTAGTAGGGTTTGCATCCGCGTGATGAAGACCGATGAGGAATTTATGATTGCCCTGCATACCAAACGTATTCTCGAAGGCGGAGAAGAAAAAGATTCGACATTTTCTACGCAATCGGAGGTAGAAATAACTTAGAAGATATGAACATTGAGTATCCCCTTAAAGCAGCTCATTCTCTTGAGATTGAAAGTATTGTAAAAAATCTGTTGACAGATAAACAACATGGGCTGAGCCAGAGAGAGGCTTTGATGCGTTCTAAACGTTTTGGACTTAATATTTATAAAAGCCAAAAACAGAAAAGCCTATGGCGAATGGCATTTGAGCAGTTTAACAGTCCTATAGTTTATCTTCTCTTCCTGGCTGGCTTCGCCTCCCTATATTTTAATAATAAGGTAGAGGCTGTAGCAATATTTATCGTAATTCTCGTAAATGCCATGATCGGTTTTTTTATGGAATTGCAGGCAAGAAGTTCTATGATGGCTCTGAAAAAAATGGATGTCAGCTATTCTAGGGTAATTAGAGGTGGAAAGATAATTGAAATCTCCTCTGAAGGCCTTACTCCCGGTGATTTGCTTTTTTTAGAAGCGGGAGATATGGTTTCGGGCGACGGAAGGATCGTTTCGAGCAATGGTCTTCAGACCGATGAATCTTCTCTTACTGGAGAATCTTTTCCCGTTTTAAAAAATACCGAAATCCTGACTGGAAAGATAGCCCATATAGCAGCAAAGAATATGGTTTACAAAGGAACAGCTGTAATGAATGGAAATGCAAGGGTTATCATCACCGGGATTGCCGAAAATACAGAGCTTGGAAAAATCAGCGAATTGGTTGGGCATTCAAGCCCTACCAAAACGCCCCTTGATCTCAAAATAAGTAAACTGACCAAAAGACTCATTTGGATTACCCTGGTTATGACAGGTATTTTTGCAATTTCTGGTGTGATTGAAAGAAAGCCCTGGCTCCAGATTATGGAAACCTCCATCGCTCTGGCTGTTGCCGCATTTCCAGAAGGACTTCCTATTGTCGCTACCGTAGCGCTTGCTTATGGTATGTTGCTAATGGCCAGAAAGAATGCTATTGTTAAAAAATTATCTTCAGTTGAAACGCTTGGCGGTGTAAATGTTATTTTAACAGATAAAACTGGTACGCTTACAGAAAACAGGATTTTTGTTGAAGTGCTTTCTTTTCCTTCTGGCGAACTGAATGTTTGTATAAAGAATGGATTACTTGAATGTAAAGAATCCATAACCGAAAAAATCCAAGAGAATATTGAACTGCTTGTCCGGATCGGAAGCCTTTGCAACAATGCGACTATAAATGAACAGGATAAGCATAAAAAAACATCAGGTGATCCCGTAGAAATAGCATTGTTGATTTTGGCAGATGCTTCTGGATTCCCTGCTGGAAAAACTAAAGACGAATTTAAACGTCTAAATGAAATACCCTTTAGTTCTGAAACCAAGCTTATGGGCACCATCCATCAAGGTAAGGTTGGTTTTTTTGTATCTGCAAAAGGATCGGTGGAAGACCTGTTGCCCAAGTGCAAAACACTCCAATCTGGCAATACTACAATAGGTATATCTGAGGAGGAAAGCGCAAAAATTCTTTCACAGGCAGAAATCCTTTCCTCGTCTGGTCTTAGGGTGCTTGCTTTTGCCTACCGCATATCCGCTGAAATGCTGGTCGGCGATTATCTCCATGAGCTTATTTACGTAGGAATGGTTGGTTTTTTGGATCCACCCAGAAGTGATATAAAAGATGCTATTGGCGACTGCATTTCTGCTGGGATTAAGATTGTTATGATTACCGGAGATCATCCAATGACCGCACTGAACATTGCCAGAAAAGTAGGTATAACGGATATGGACGACAATAAAGTAATTACAGGGAGCGAGCTTCCAGAAATGGAATTGCTACAAGAGGTATGGAAAGAAAAGATACTATCTACATCAGTATTTGCCAGGACAACTCCAAAACAGAAACTTGAAATTGTAGATGTTTATCAAAAGGCAGGCTTTATCGTTGCAATGACTGGAGATGGCGTTAATGATGCACCTGCACTTAAAAAAGCAGATGTTGGCATTGCTATGGGACTAAGGGGAACACAGGTAGCCAAGGAAACGGCCAGCATTGTACTTAAGGACGATTCTTTTACCTCCATTGCTCAGGCTGTTGCTCAAGGAAGGGAAATCTTTCAGAATATTCAGCGCTTTGTAATCTATCTGGTATCCTGTAACCTCAGTGAAATTTTTATTGTAACCCTTTTAGGCTTCCTGGCACAGGGATCAATGCTTTTTCCGTTACAGATTTTGTTTTTGAATATGGTTACCGACATATTTCCGGCTTTAGCGCTTGGGCTTGGTAAAGGAGATCAAACCGTTATGCAGCGGCCACCTCGAGATCCCAAATTGGATATTATCTCAAAGCGCAACTGGATAGTAATCTTAATTTATGCCCTGATGATGACCGGTTCAGTGTTATTGGCCATTTTCATTTGCAGGATTTATGTAGGAACGGATGTAAGGATAATTAATAATGTAGCTTTTCTGACTCTGGTTTTTTCACAGCTGCTTCATGTTTTTAACATGTCATCACTGCATTCGGGAATGCTTGTTAACGAGGTAACTAAAAACAAATTTGTTTGGATTGCTCTTCTACTTTGCTTTTTTCTGGTCGCTCTAGTATTCCTGTTTTCTCAAGGTCGAGATGCATTAAATTTAGATATAATCCCCGTTCAGGCATGGGTTATTGCAGGTCTTGCCAGCATTGTTCCATTATTACTAGTGCAGCTATATAAGCTGGTGTTTGAAAAAAGATCTATTTCTGTTGATTCTAAAAAAATTAATACAGTTCTGAGCAATTAAATGGTTTTTACTGACGATAAACACTTGAAAAGGTGATGCTTATCACTGCGGGCAATTTTTAAATTGCTCAATTTTATAGAAGCAAAGAACTGCTCCACCAAAATAGCCCATAAAATAATGAAAAATTTGTTAGTACTTACCGACTTCTCTTCGCATGCGAAACATGTGGCCGAATATGCTTATTCGCTTGCCAAAAAAATAGATGCCAACATTATTCTATGCAATGCCGTAATTGTACCAGCGGAAGTGCCACAGGCCGGACTTGTTGTCTGGCCAATGGAAGAATCCAATGTGCTGGAAGAAGAAAGTAAGAGCGAACTTGAAAAATTAAAGGAGCATATTAAAAAAATTGATCATTCACATGATAAAAAACCGCAAATCGGAATTGTAAACCAGTCTGGTTATCTTCAGGATGTGGTCGAAGGTTTAGTTGCTGCAGATCAGCTAATAGATTGCGTGGTTATGGGAACGCATGGTGATGGATTTGGAGGTTTTTTGCTTGGCAACCACACCCGCAATATGATTGAGTCCCTCAGTTTACCACTTTTACTCATTCCCTCAAAAACCAGAATTGCCCCGTTCAAGAATATTTATTTTGCTTCTGATTTGAGCGATACACATGAAGATGGTGCTTTTTTAAGAAAGCTAATCCCATTGGCTAGGGCATTTAAAGCTGAAATTTTTATCGCCCACATTTCGACACCTAAAAATCTAACCAGCAACATTTCAGAGAAAACAAAAGATATGATGCTTGCCTTTAGCAGTGACCTTGGTTATCCAGGTATTCATTTTATCAGAATCAACGAAGAAAATACAACAAATGGCCTTGAAAAGCTTATGGCCAGCTCAGCTATGGATCTGCTCGTAATGGTTCACCGCAAGAAAAATTTCCTAAACCGCTGGCTAAATGGAAGTGTGACTGAAAAGCTGGCAAAAGATTTAAATTTTCCTATGCTAATATTCAGTGCCGTAAAAGATGCTGATCATATTGCTTGAAGCGGTAGATGTCCTTAGCTAGCGTAAATAAGATATGTATCACCTGTCATGGTAGGGCATTATTAAGGCAGGCACTTTATGCAATATTTACAATATCATCATATTAAGAAAATGGATTTACATACAGCAATTCAAATTGAAAAATCTATTCAGAATACCGATAAGCTGTCTGGTGCAGATTACCTGGAGCAACTTTCCAGAATAGAAGAAAAATTTCGAATCTGGAAGAACAAGAACTTTTTGCAAAGGGTTTCCATTTTCAGAAAACTACCTGAATTAAGCAGAAATCACGGAGATAACCTTTCGGAGTGGGTGCTTAGTGAAATGGGAATAATCGTTGATAATAGCGAAATAGGTTAATATTTTACCGGAATAAAAAGAACTTACCAATTAAATAAAATTAAAAATGTACTTCACAAATCTTTTTTTTGGAATGGATTTTCTCTGGTGGATCTTATGGTCTGCACTATTGGTATGGATATTTCTTGTGCCATATGACATCCCAGGGCAACGTAATAGAAAGCGCTCCGCAATGCATATTCTTCAGGAACGCTTTGCCAGAGGCGCAATAGACCTCAAGGAATATGAACGGAAAAAAAACATACTGGAGCGTGATAAAATGGAACCATTATGATGATTCGCCGCCTAAAAAATTTTTATATAACGAAAAATTATAGCTTAATATACTAAGGGTCCGCAAAGATGCACAACAAAATTAAACAATACTTGAAATGAAAACGATACTCCTAATCAACGATCATACTCCTGAAGCGGAACATGCGGCGATATTTGGGCTGATACTTGCCCAGCGTATGCATGCGAATATCATACTTGCCAGCAGTAAAGAGCCAGAATTTGATTTGCAGAATTACGAATGGGCAGGAAGTACTCATGATGAAACCATCGCAAAACCAATTCATACCTCCTTGATGAAAAAGCTGCTTTGCAGAAAAAAACTCCATCCCGGATTCAGTCCGCTAATTCAGGAGACGGAGCTTGATAATGATAGAGAAGGTTTTTTTCTGATTACATCAAGAAATGATCTTTATATGGTTATTAAGGGAATGGATGAATTCTCGCCAGAAGCACTGCTAAATGTAAACCTAAATATCAATACCCTTTTAGATAAGCTTCAGGTTCCCTTATTACTAGTTCCATCTTCATGGTCTGAAAATGAATTCACAAGGTTGGTCTACCTGACTGATCTGCGTTTCTGTGGAATCGAGATCGTTAAATTTCTTGCTAATCTTGCAGGATGCTGGAGAGCCAATCTCGTTATCGCACACACATCGGCAAGCGGCCTTCCGGAAATAGAATCACAGGAAGCGGAGAATATTTTCAATCAGGAAGTGAGTTTGAATGTCGGTTACAAAAAACTGTTTCTGAATATACTGGATAAAAACGATGAACTAAATACCCTTGAAATAATGGTAAGGGGTATGCAGGCAGATTTGCTGATTCTTGTAAATCAGCATTTTCATTTCAATACCCTCACCAAACAATATTTTAAGGATAAATGTGCACTATACAAGCCAGTGCCCTTGCTCATATTTCCTTCTTAATTATCTTAACTGTAAAGAAATTACTTATGAATGGTAAAAACATCACACCTGCAGCGTATCGTCAATATCATGCATTAGCCAAACACTGGGCATCCGACGTAGATTTTTTTAAGGTTGAAACCGTTTTCTTGCACCATCTTTTAGATGACTATTTTATCCGCTTGTCAAGTCCAGAATATCTTGAAGCACTAAAGAGCGTAGGTGCCAAACTTTTGCAGCTCGAAAAGGATAAATACAGTGCAGATATTCTTCTGTGTAAGCATCTTAAAAACTTAGAAGGACAGACGGAGGAACTTTTGTTTAACCATGGTGAATTGTTGGAAGATAAGCACGAGCAGATGGAACATGTGATGACTCACCTGACATCGACTTACAGAACTGTCAAAAAAGAGCTTTTTTTTCTTGTCCAACAGGTCATAAAAGCTCAGCAAAAAATATCATAATCCATCAACGGCTCGAATTTTTTAACAAAAATGGTCGTGAGCAAAGTCAGCCAAAAGATTGATCTTAATCATTTCAGGAAAAAAGGATTAATACGAAGTTTGTTGTTTAAAGATCGTGATAAGATTCGCTGTCCTTCCCCCCTAATCTCATAAATAAAGATGGAAAATACCTCGAAAACCGAATACTGTTCAAAAAGCCATAAAATAGTATTCATGATATGGCTGATCTGTCTGCTTGCGCATACCTCTTTCAATGTGCTGGCACAGAATCCTCCCATCACGTTTACTAAGGAGGGAGAAAGAATTAACGCCGCTATTTCCGAGCAGACCAAAGCGCAGCTTTTAGCCTGCAGAAGTATGCTGAATTATCCTAAATCAGTTGAACGTTTTTATAAATCCAAAGGTTACAGTCTGGCTTGGGTAGAGAAAGAGAATCATAATAGACAACTTGCTCACGCGATGATGATTCTGGATTGCGTTTCTCAGTTTGGCCTTAATCGAGATGATTTTCATGCCAGTGAACTTATTTATCAGCAGATTAGTGTTTTAGCCGAAGTGCCAAATATGCTTAGTGGTGGCCAGCGTGCGATATTCGATGTAATGATGACCGACGCGATGATTACCTTTATGAATCACCTGCATTATGGGAAATTCAATACCGTTCTGACTCCGTCAAAAATTGATGATGGAGGTTACGGAGACTTCAATGCTGAAGCCAGATTGATGCAGCTGATGGAAAGTAAAGATTTCTATAATGAAATTGCTGCGGTACAGCCCTCATCCAAAGAGTACGATGACCTGCAAAGATATATGCATCTGGTACGGGGCCAATATCTGGAAGATAGCTATGAGTTTCCAGAAGAGCATGTAAGGAAAATGACGATTAATATGGAACGTTTAAGATGGCTTTCTGCCAGCCAAACGCCAAGCCTGATTATAAACATCCCAGCTTTTACAGCAAAAATGAAACTATCAGACACGGTATATACTTTTAAAATTATTGTAGGCAAACCGTCTTCTCCAACACCAATATTTGAAAGCAAACTGATTAGTTTGACTACTGTTCCCGATCGCAGGGTAGCTGCTAAAATTTTTATTAGCCAGGTTCTACCCGGAGCTTTAAAAAATCTAACCTATCTGGATAGCAACCATTATACAATTTATGATTTAAAAGGTAGGTTAATCGAGAACACGGCTAAAAAACTCGTGCAAATAAAAGCACAGCCAAAAGGTTATTATGCAAGACAATCTCAAGCTTGCGGTAATGCTATGGGCAAACTTCTGTTCCACTCGGCAGATACTTCTGGTATTTATCTTCATGATGCCCCACAATCCAAACTGGTTGGTTTATCAAAAAGAGCCTTAAGTACTGGTTGTATCCAGATTGACCAGGCTGAAAAACTGGCCGATTTGCTTTTGGTAACGGATGGTTCATCTAATAAAAGGCCTTTGCTGCATGCTGCCATTTCAAATGGTAAGACTATGGATTTTAAGTTGAACACACCAGTTGTCATGAAAATAACCTATCTAACCTGCGAAATGATAGACAGCCAGCTGGTAATATTTAAAGACATCTATTCCCATGACGGGGCTTTGGAAATGGCAATGTACGGTTTCGAACGATTGCTGGCTTCAGATAAGAAAATCAGATCAAAGCCTTAATTTTTTAATTAAATGTTTTATAGCGATCCTTCATCTGGAGTCCATTCTGCACTAAAACTTCCAAGCCGCTGGTGGTACATTTCATCGCCACTATGCTGGGTAAATTCAATATTAAGCTGACCTGTTTCCAGTCCCAAAACCTCATTGCACATTTCAATAAGTGCCCGGGAAAGCGCTGTTCTAGTATGCGCATCTCTGCCTTTCCTGATATCGCACATCATAATTGCCCCAGGAATAGGCTCATCATCTCCACATCGCCAGATGGCGCCTTCACCAAGTTCACGTATACTTATTGTGATTCGGTTCTGATCTGCTTTCATAATTTTTGAATAGACTTCGCCAATTCGTTTGGCCAATAATTTTTTAGTGGCATAGGGGTAGTTTCTGATGACTTCCAGTTGAAGGTAGGGCATGGTTACGATGGTTGATGGGCATTAACCCGAATTGGTTTATCCCGTTAACAAATTAGGTTTATTTTAAATAGACTTCTGCTGATTCAAATCATCTTTCCTCTTGATTCTTGTCATGGCTGAGCCAGCCAACCTTGCCCACCTTTACGGCATATCCTAAATAAAAAATATGTCTGCCTTAAAAGAAATAAATCATACAGGACTTTCAACATCAAGAACCGAGCACGATAGTATGGGCGAAGTCCAAGTACCTAAAAGCCATTACTGGGGCGCTCAGACCGAGCGTTCAAGAAATAACTTTAAGATTGGCCCTGCGGCATCTATGCCTGAAGAAATTATTGAGGCTTTCGGTTTTCTGAAGAAAGCCGCCGCCTACGCAAATAGTGATTTGAATGTCCTGCCCGTTGATAAAAGGGATCTGATTGCCAATGTATGTGATGAGATAATAAAAGGAGAACTTTTTGCGGAATTTCCGCTTGTGATTTGGCAGACCGGGTCAGGAACGCAGTCGAATATGAATGCAAACGAAGTGATCTCCAACCGAATTCATGTACTGCAGGGAAAAGAAATGGGTGAGGGAATACTGTATGTCCACCCAAATGATGATGTGAACAAATCGCAGTCCTCAAACGATACTTTTCCAACGGCTATGCACATTGCAGCTTATAAAATATTGATAGATGTCACCATTCCCGGTATAGAAAAACTCAGGGATACTTTAGCAGTAAAATCAGAAGTTTTTAAAAAAGTGGTTAAGATTGGGCGTACCCATTTAATGGATGCAACACCCTTAACACTGGGTCAGGAAATATCTGGTTATGTTTCACAACTGGATCACGGGCTAAAAGCGTTGTGCCATACATTAGATCATCTTTCTGAATTAGCACTTGGCGGAACGGCTGTTGGTACGGGAATGAATACGCCCCAAGGTTATGATATTGCGGTTGCAAAATATATCGCGGATTTTACAGGCCTGCCATTTCGGACGGCGGATAATAAATTTGAAGCATTATCAGCTCACGATGCTCTTGTAGAAAGTCACGGCGCATTAAAACAGATTGCGGTTTCACTAATGCACATCTCGAATAATATCCGTATGCTGGCTTCAGGTCCCAGATGCAGCATTGGGGAATTACACCTGCCAGAAAATGAGCCGGGTTCATCCATCATGCCTGGTAAAGTCAACCCGACCCAGAACGAAGCTGTAACGATGGTCGCTGCACAAGTTATGGGCAATGATGTTGCTATTACTGTCGCTGGCTCTAACGGACAGTTTCAGCTTAATGTATTCAAGCCGGTAATGGCTGCTAATTTTCTGCAGTCAGCTAGACTCATTGGCGATGCCTGTTGCTCATTCAACGAACACTGTGCCTTGGGTATAGAGCCAAATTATGATGGCATCAAAAAACACCTGGAAACTTCACTTATGCTTGTAACGGCGCTTAATCCTCACATTGGTTATGATAATTCTGCCAAGATAGCCAAAGCAGCCCTGAAGAATAATAAATCATTGCGGGAATCTGCCATCTCGCTTGGCCTGGTTACCAATGAACAGTTTGATGAGTGGGTTCGTGCTGAGGATATGATCGGAACCATCAAGTAAGCCATTTTAAATTTTTACTAAAAGCTAAATGTTCATATCGTGAAACACTTCTATTTATTACTTATCATAATCCTAACTGTGTTTGTTACGCATGCCCAGCAAAAAGACCGAACTAGGCTGAGTGATACACTCAACAACTATTCTGCATACAAAAGAAAACTGACTTTTGCAGGAGTACTGCAAACCAGATATGTGCTTTCTTTGGATAAAGACGCAGATATTAATGGCAAAAATTTCGATCCTTCTACATCCAAAGCCATATCAAATACCTTTTTGGTAAAGCGAGCTAGGGTAATGGTAAAGGGGGATATCAACGACCATTTTTCTGCTAATATTCTGGCCAACCTAGCAGAGTTTAATAGTGATCCAGCCAATAAGGTCTTGGAAAATGCCTACATCAAATATTCGCTCAATGAATATTTTCATATCCAGGCTGGGCAGTTTCGCCCCTTTTTCGGGATAGAGGACGCCATGGCAGTTGATATTATCCGAACACTTGATTTTTCTAACCAATACTACGCATTTGGTAAAAACGGATGGCAGAGTTTTCAGACCGGGATTTCCGTTCTTGGAAATGTTATTCAGGGAGGCAAACTCCGGTATTTTGCAGGTGCCTACAACGGGAACAACAAGAACCAGTCTTCAGATGATAACAATACCAAAAATCTCTACGGAAGATTAGAAGCCGACTTCCTGAAGGATTTTACAGTCGGCATCAATGCAGGTTCAGGTAGTATGGCATTGAGCAGTATTGGTAAAGCCTATGGCGCTGATGCAACGGCTAAGATTCCCCTGTCCAAAAAATTCGATCTGCTTTTAATGGCCGAATATAAAACAGGCGCAAACTTTTTAGCCTACAATGCCAATAAGCAGTTGGTTCGTCCTGATTTGAGCGAATACCAGATGCAGGGATTTTATTTCTTTCCAACACTACGCTACAACCACGAAAGCCGGAGGCTTCGGGCGGTGGAGTTCTCATGCAGATATGAATATTTTGATGAAAACTACAAGCTAGCGAGCAATCCCCGCCAGACACTGATTCCCAATGTCTCTCTGATTTTTGCAGACGATTTTTATGCTGCTGTCCAGATTGGAGTAGCGATAGACAGATTTAAAAACCAAGTGCCCTTAAGCACGACATACAATCATAGCCTAGGCTATATTCAGTTACAAATACGCTTTTAAAATATTATGAAAGAGATCAATTTTAAATCACTCATCATCACCCTTGTGGTCGGTGTGGCTATTTGGTTTATTCCTGTACCCGATGGTGTGAAGCCCAACGCCTGGCATTTACTTGCTATTTTTGTAGCCACTATTGTAGGTATTATTTCCAAAGCAGCTACAATGGGTACTATGGCCATCATCGGTATCACCCTTTGCGCCCTTACGCAGGTTTTAGCCCCCGGTGATCCAACAAAATCCATCCTGAATGCACTCAGTGGCTTTGGCAATTCTACCATATGGCTAATCGGGCTGGCTTTTTTTATTGCCCGTGGCTTTATCAAGACTGGTCTTGGAACTCGGATTGCCTACAGCTTTATCAAAATTTTTGGTAAAAGCCCGTTGGGTTTAGCTTATGGACTGAACACGGCCGATCTTATTTTAGCTCCAGCCATCCCAAGCAATACTGCAAGGGCGGGAGGTGTAATCTTTCCGATTATGAAATCTATCGCCGTTAATATGGGTTCTATCCCGGAGAAAGCAGAAACGCACAGAAAAATTGGAGCATTTTTAACCTTAAGCAGTTATAATGCGAATATGATTACCTCAGTTATGTTTCTGACTGCGACAGCGAGTAACCCAATGGCGCAGAAGTTTGCGAAAGACCTAGGGGTGACCATTACCTGGGGAAGCTGGGCTATCGCAGCATTGGTTCCAGGTCTTGTCTGCTTCCTTTTAGTCCCTATATTTCTGTACAAAGTTTTTCCACCCGAACTGAAAGAAACTAAGGAAGCACCTGCTATTGCCGCCAAACAATTAAAGGAAATGGGACCAATCACCATCAAGGAATGGCTTATGGTTGCAACATTTATTATTTTACTTGTGCTCTGGATTTTTGGTAACCTGTTTTCTATCGACGCCACAACAGGTGCACTTATTGGCCTTTGTATCCTGCTTTTATGTGGTGTACTTACTTGGGAAGACGTCAAGTCTGAAAAAGGGGCGTGGGATACCATTGTCTGGTTTTCTTCCCTGGTGATGATGGGATCATTCTTGAATTCATTGGGCTTTATCGGTTGGTTTGGTCACCTGGTCGGTGGTCAGATGGCACACTTAAGCTGGCAACTCGCTTTTCCCGTAATTATTCTGGTATACTCTTATTGCCATTATATGTTTGCGAGTGCAACAGCGCAGGTTGCAGCCATGTACTCGGTATTTTTGGCCGTTGGTATTGCTGTAGGTGTACCTGGAACTATGCTTGCCATATTTCTTGGAGCTTGCGCCTCATTGATGGGTTCCCTGACGCACTACGGACACGGACCAGCTCCAATATTTTTTGGAAGTACATACGTCGACCTTAAGGATTGGTGGAAACAGGGCTTTTTTATGAGTGTACTATTCTTGTTGATCTGGTTTCTGGTCGGCGGATTATGGTGGAAGGTCATTGGACTTTGGTAAGTCAAATTGCTCATCAAAGAAAATATAAATCCTAGATGATTAAAATCATTAATAAGCATAAAGGGGCATGATCAAATTATTTAAAAAGCTCCATCCTAAAAACAAATAAATGAAACAGACCACATTAACATACAAACTGGTGATGGCCGCGACCGGACTCTTCCTGTGCTTCTTTTTGGTTATACACTTGCTGGGAAACTTACAGCTGTTATTGCCTGCATCTGCGGCCAGAACACAGTTCAACTGGTACTCGAACCTGCTTTCTGGAAATATTCTGATTAAAATTATATCATATGTTCTTTATCTCTCACTCATCGGACATGCCATTTATGCACTGCTCATCACCAGAAAAAACAACACCGCTAACGGTAGCAGCTATGTTTATGATAAACGGGCTCGGCTCAGCTCGTGGAACAGTCGGAACATGGGCATTTTGGGCACAATTATCCTAATTTTTTTGATTATCCATTTCAAGGATTACTGGTATGTTTACAAGTTTGGCCATTTGCCTCTGGATGCAGAAGGGAATAAAGATCTATATTCTATTGTGATAAGTTCATTTCGACAAGGCTGGTATATAGTTATTTATGAGCTTTCCTTTATTGCGCTTGGGTTCCATCTTTTGCATGGCTTTTTTAGCGCATCAAGAACGCTTGGATTGTATCATCCCAAATATGCCTGGGTAGTGCGTGCCTTAGGGTGGGTGTATACACTACTGATCACCTTTGGTTTCATGTTCATTCCGATTTACATATATTTTAATCTCAAAGCATTATGATGGACGCAAAAATACCTCATGGCGAACTTGCCGATAAGTGGAAAAACTATAAGGATAGCTCAAGACTTATTAACCCAGCCAATAGAAAAAAACTTGAAATTATCGTAGTGGGAACCGGGCTTGCAGGTTCTTCGTGTGCGGCAACTCTGGCTGAACAAGGATATAATGTTAAATCTTTCTGCTTTCAGGATTCTGCTCGTAGGGCACATTCAGTCGCAGCTCAGGGTGGGGTTAATGCGGCAAAGAACTACAAAAACGATGGAGATAGCATATATCGGATGTTCTACGATACGATTAAGGGTGGAGATTTTCGCTCTCGCGAAGCCAATGTTTACCGCCTGGCTGAATGCTCTCTTGCATTGATTGATCAGGCGGTTGCGCAAGGCGTTCCTTTTGCAAGAGAATATGGTGGATACCTGAATAACCGCTCTTTCGGGGGCGTTCAGGTATCGCGTACTTTTTATGCCCGTGGACAGACAGGCCAACAGTTGATGATTGGTGCCTATCAGGCATTGATGAGACAGGTATCAGCTGGAAAGGTAAAAACCTATACCCGCCACGAAATGCTTGATCTTGTACTTGTTGATGGGAAAGCACGTGGTATCATAGCACGTAACCTAGAAACAGGAGAAATTGAGCGCCATGCGGCTAATGCAGTTGTTCTGGCAACAGGCGGTTATGGAAAAGTTTATTACCTCTCTACGCTGGCAATGGGTTGCAACAGTTCAGCTATTTGGAGGGCACATAAAAAAGGCGCCTTTATGTCGGGAGTAAGCTGGATTCAATTTCACCCTACCTGTTTACCACAGATTGGCGAAACCCAGTCAAAGTTGACACTAATGTCAGAATCTCTTCGTAACGATGGAAGAATCTGGGTACCCAAAAAAGCGGGAGATGTGAGAGTGCCCAACGATATTCCCGAAGAGGAAAGGGATTATTATCTGGAAAGGCGCTACCCAACCTTTGGAAATCTTTCTCCCAGAGATATCTCTTCACGCGCCGCAAAAGAGCGTATTGATGCTGGTTGCGGCGTAGGACCGATGAAAAATGCAGTCTGTCTTGACTTTTCTAAAGCAATCAAAGAACAGGGAAAAGAAAAGATAGAAGAGAAATATGGCAATCTATTTCGAATGTACGATAAGATAAATGGTGTTGATGCCTATAAAGAGCCTATGCTGATTTCTCCTGCTGCCCACTTTACTATGGGTGGGCTTTGGGTAGATTATGACCTGATGACAACCATTCCAGGACTTTTTGCTTTAGGTGAAGCCAATTTTTCTGACCATGGTGCTAACCGATTGGGTGCTAATTCGTTGCTCCAATCCTGTGTTGATGGTTACTTCATCGCACCATACACCATCCCGAATTATCTTTCTGGAGAACTTAAAGCAGAAAAGGTAACAAGTGATCACCCTGCTTTCGTAGATGCAGAAAATAACGTAAGAGCACAGCTGGATAGGTTTTTAAACCTTAAAGGACATCTTTCAGCCGATTATTTCCATAAGATACTCGGTAAATTGCTTTATGATAAATGTGGGCTCTCCAGAACAAAAGAAAGTTTAGAGCAGGCGATAACTGAAATCAAAACGCTTAAAAAATCATTTGATCAAGAACTGAAGATTACCGGTGATGACCAAATAAATTCCGAGCTTGAAAAGGCTGGCCGGGTTTCGGATTTTCTTGAACTGGGTGAGCTGATGTGCCATGATGCTTTGCAAAGAGAGGAGTCTTGCGGCGCACATTTCAGGGAAGAATACCAGACTTCTGATGGCGAAGCGGTCCGGAATGATGAGGATTTCTGCTTCGTGTCTGCATGGCAATGGAAAGGAGAAGGCGCAGAGCCAGAATTGCATAGAGAACCACTGGTTTTTGAGACCGTAAAGCTTACCGTTAGGAGTTATAAATAGTTATTATTAAGAAATTTATTATGAAATTATATCTGAAAGTTTGGCGTCAGGAGCATAGAGAATCAAAAGGAGATATGGTCAGTTACGAAGTCGATGAGATTTCCGAGCACATGTCTTTTTTAGAAATGCTTGATTTATTGAACGAAAGGCTGATTGGAAAAGGGGAGCGTGTGATTGAATTCGATCACGATTGCAGGGAAGGCATTTGTGGTGCATGTGGAATGATGATTAACGGAAGGGCACATGGGCCACTTAAGGGCACAACAACCTGCCAGTTACACATGAGAAGTTTTAAAGATGGAGAGACCGTCTATATTGAGCCTTTCCGTGCGGCTGCTTTTCCGGTGTTAAGGGATCTGAAGATTGACCGTTCTGCTTTTGATCATATCATTCAGGCAGGTGGTTACATTTCAGCCTCTACCGGACAGGCACCAGAAGCCAACAGTATGCCCATTGCGCATGAAGTTACAGAGGCAGCATTTGATGCTGCAGCATGTATTGGTTGCGGTGCCTGCGTAGCTACCTGTAAAAATTCAAGCGCCGCACTGTTTACCTCTGCAAAGGTATCTCACCTTGTGCTTTTGCCACAAGGAAAGCTTGAATCTGCCAATAGAGTTGTAAAAATGGTCAACCAGATGGATGCCGAAGGTTTCGGGCATTGCTCCAATACAGAGGCCTGCGAAGTAGAATGCCCTCAGGAAATATCTGTTTTGCACATCGGACGGATGAATTATCAGTACAATAAGGCACTGGTATTAAGAAAATAACGAGATGATTATTGCCTTTTACCTGATAATTGCTGTCTTAGTTCTGTATGCTTTTATGGTGTTACTTTCTAATTGGCGTTACAAAAGCCAGCTTTATAGATTGTTATCCTTACAGGATAGGTCAGCACCTAAGTTTTTTAATTTTGGCCAGCTTTCCGGGCTTCCCTTACCAGTTGATAAATATTTCAGACTAGTGCTTAAAGAAGGTCAAAGTTATATCCGAACGATTCGACTAAAGCATAGCGGACAGTTCAAAACTGCTCTGGATAGGCCATGGATCCCAATTCGTGGCGAGCAGTATTATACCATCTTACCAGCTGGTTTTATCTGGAAAGGAAATACTGCGCTGTTTAGTGCGAGGGATATGTATATAGGCGGTAAAGGAAAGCTGGAGGTTTTTCTGTTGGATGCTCTGAAAATTGTTAATGGCAAGGGAGATAAGTTCAATCAGGGCGAACTGCTGAGGTGGTTGGCAGAAAGCGTTTGGTTTCCAACCAATTTTCTTGAGAATGAAAACAGGCAGTGGTTTGCTATAGATTCAAAAAATGCAAGGCTTAAAGTAAATGTTTATGGGTTGAACTTAAGCTTTCTTGTAGCTTTTACCCAAAAGGGAGAAATTGCAACACTATCTACCAAAAGGTATATGGCTGGTGTATTGGAAATTTGGGTGATCAGTCTTTCAGATTATCGCGAAATCAATTCAATGCGTATCCCATTTATGGCTGAGGCTAGCTGGAAATTAGGTGGAAAGCTTTTCCCTTATGCAAGATTTGAAATCCTGGAAATAGAATACGATATGGAGTTTCGTTATACAGCAAAGAAAATAAACCATGCTGAGACATTTCGGAGTTAAGAGAACCTATGTGCACAACTTGAAACTGGCTGTGCTATTAAGTCTAACTGCTGGTTTTGTAAATGCAGCAGGTTTTCTTGGTTTTTCTGCACTAACTACAAATGTTACCGGCCATGCTGCCCTCTTTGCCGAAGGCATTGCCAGGCAAGACTGGTTAATGGCTAAACTTGTTGCAACATGGATGACGTTATTTCTTGCCGGCGCTTTCACCAGCAGCCTGATTGTAAATAAAATCGGTCATAATGCACGGTTCTCATTTGCCATTCCTATTATTTTAGAAACAATGATACTGCTATTTTGTGCGTTTTCACCAGCTATTAAATTTTGGGGTTTCTCAGGCAATTTTTTTGCAGGTAGCCTCCTTTTTGCAATGGGTATGCAGAATGCACTGGTTTCGGTAATTTCTGGTTCAGTTGTAAGAACTACGCATCTTACCGGTACCTTCACAGATTTGGGTATAGAGCTCGCACAAATCAGGATAGATAAGCAAGTTTTTCAGGATGAACTGATTGCCAGGATTAAGCTCAGGGTTTCTATAATTTTTTTCTTTATGCTTGGAGCACTATCAGGTGCATATCTTTTTACCTACATCAGTTTCTGGTCGTTTCTACTGCCAGCATCAATGCTCAGTTTTGCCCTGCTATACGATGTATTCCGGCTAAACATCAAAAGATATTATTCTAATTTTCGCTACCACAAGAGTGATACGCACACTATCATATCAGATAAAAAAAATGAAATTGTATAAATAACAGTTACCAGATATTAATACCTACATTTAAACATATATTTCCCCTGTTAACTTCCTTTTTTAACAGTACAATTTTGTGCTGTTTTTAACAATCAATCCGATTGATTTTGCCCAACATATAATACAGTAGATAAAATGAAAGACCCTGAGTACATTATAGCCATTGGTGCATCTGCCGGTGGTCTTGAGGAAATTAACTCCTTTTTCGACCATACCCCATTGGACGGCGTTTCCTATATTGTGGTGCAGCATCTTTCGGTAGATTTCAAAAGCAGGATGGGCGAAGTGCTTGCCAAGCATAGCAAACTATTGGTGGAGGAGGCAACCGAAGGGGTTATTGTAGAAACCAACCGGGTTTACCTCATTCCTCACGATAAATTTATGACCATCCAGAATGGACATCTTTATCTACGTGAAAAGGAAAAATCGAAAAGTCCGCATCTAACCATAAATACATTTTTTAACGCCCTTGCACTAGACTGCGGGAACAAAGCCATTGTTGTTGTGCTCTCCGGACTGGGAAGTGATGGTGCCGAAGGTGTTATCGCTATCAAGAAAGCAGGCGGTATGGTTATCGCTAGAAACCCTGAAACCTCGCTTTTTCCAAGTATGCCCTCAAAGGCCATTGCCACAGGAATGGTGGATTTTATACTGGAACCCACCGCCATGCCTGGTGCCATTGTAGATTATGTAAATTACGAGGGAGAAATCAAGAATGATGCGAAGGATGATGATAAAAACCTTGGGCTGATTATCGAGCTTATTAAACAGCGCTCGCCGCTTGATTTTTCTGACTATAAGCCAACTACGATTTTAAGAAGGACAAAACGCAGGGCAGCCTATCATGATTTTTCAGGCCTTTTGCAGTATTATGATTTTTTGAAAAGTTCGCCGGAAGAAATTGAATTGCTTTCCAAGGATTTTCTCATCAGCGTTACCGCTTTTTTTCGCGACACGGAAGCTTTTGATTATATACAAAAAAACGTAATTCCTGGGATACTCAAAAAGCTGATGCCAAATGAAGAGTTTAAACTTTGGGTAGCCGGATGCGCAACGGGCGAAGAGGTTTATTCTCTGGCCATGCTTATCGCAGAACAGCTTACCGGAGAACTTGCCTTTACAGTAGTCAAGATTTTTGCTACCGATATCGACAGTGCGGCGCTTACATATGCAGGTAAGGGAATTTATCAGTCCGATATGGTAAAAAATATCAGTTCCGACAGATTAAAAAAACATTTTATAAAAGAAGGATCGCATTACCGCATCAAGCCTGCACTTAGGAAGATGGCCATATTTGCCCAGCATGACCTGGTTAAAAACCCACCCTATTGCAACATGCACTTCATCAGCTGCCGCAATCTTTTGATTTATATGGCGCCTGTTTTGCAGCGAAAGGTATTTTCGATGCTCCTCTTTGGGCTTAAAATGGATGGTCATTTATTTCTGGGCTCCAGTGAAAACCCAATGCCAATCATACAGAACCTAGAAGTGGTTAGTAAGCAATATAAAGTATACCGGAACATAAAATCGAAGCGTATGTTCAGTTTCGATGCTTTTTCTATGCCTGATACTTTAGAGGTTAAACACAGGCCTGCTTTTGCAACGGGCGATAGCATGGATAATAATACAAGTACCTCCCTGTCTGAAATGATGCAGGTAAGCCTTGCTCAAGATCTGGATTATCTTGCTCTTTGTATAGATGAGAACAAAAATGTAATTAAATCTTACGGCAACACCTCCAAATTCCTGCTTGCAAAACATTTTACTACCAATCTAGAAAAACTCTTGCCACACAAACTGGCCATGGTATTTCATACGATGAGCGTTAATGTTATTAAGACTGGGAAAAAAGCTACCCTTAACCGAATCAAGATAAAACAGGGCGACGCCTTTATGCGCATTAACCTAAGCCTAACCCCGATGGAAGTGAAAGGAGGTGAACAGAAATTGATAATGGTCACTTTTATTGAGGATAAATCTTTCGCAATCTCAGAGCAGAAGGGAATCGAATTCAACGAAAAAGTTTATCATGACCAGTATACTTTAAATCTCGAAGAAGAGATGAGGGAAATTAGGCAAAAGCTCAAATCTGCTTATGAACAGCTAGATGCTTCGAACGAGAACATGCAATCCTTCAATGAGGAGATGATTTCTGCTAATGAGGAAATGCAGAGTACCAATGAGGAAATGCAATCTGTTAACGAAGAGCTTGATACCATAAATTCAGAATACCAGCTCAAAAACAAAGAACTCCTCGATATTAATGATGATTTGAATAATTATTTTAGAAGTAACATTAATGGGCAGCTTTTCATCAACAACAATCTATTGCTGATGAAGTTTTCTCCGGGCACGGTTAAACAAATTAATCTGCTTGAGACAGACATAGGCAGACCTTTAAGTAATATTACCACTAATATTAAATTTGAAACTATTATCGATGATATTAAACAGGTACTTAAAGACGGAGACATTATTACCAAAGAAATCGAGACCAATAATGGTAAATGGTACCAGGTGATGACTATGCCTTATGTACGGCAATCGGATAATAAAAATAGCGGAGCCATTGTAACCTTTAACGATATCACTGAACTGAAAAAGGTACAACGAGAATTAGATGTAAGCAACAGGACGTTGGCTATGGCTCTGGATGCTGCCGAAATGGGGATGTATTCCATTGATGTTGATACCCGTGCTTTTATGCCTTCACTGCGAATGAAAGAGCTCTTTGGGTATCGGGCGGAACAAAAAATGTCATACGAGGATGTGGTTTCAAGAATTGGAAATGATTACAGAATGCTATTTACTAATGGAATTGAAAATAGTATTAATAGGGGAGAAAAAATGGATATTGAATATCCACTAATCCTTCCATTGGAGGATAGGGCTCTTTGGGTAAGATCCATCGGTAATCTTGTGTATAATGAGGATGATAAACCGGTTTATTTTGCAGGATTGTTGAATGATGTAACTATTCATAAAGAGGATGAGATTAGAAAGAATGATTTTATTGCTATTGCCAGCCATGAGCTAAGAACTCCGTTAACAACGCTTCAGGGTTATATTCAGCTCATGGGAACGAGGACTAAAAATAGCGGCGACGAGTTCCTGATTACCGCTCTTCAAAAAGCAGATTTACAGATCAAAAAGATGTCACTTCTGGTAAACGGTTTTCTGAATACCTCGAGCTTCGAGGCAGGTAAGATTTATTTAAATGCCGAGACCTTTGAATTAAATAACTTGCTTGAAGAAACAATAGCAGATTCAAAGGTAATTGAACTCAAACACGATATTAAACTCATCTCCCATGGCGACTGTTCAATAACTGCCGATCGCGATAAGATTGGTCAGGTTATAAATAACCTTGTTGCCAATGCCGCTAAGTATTCTCCGGTAGGAACAAGTATAGAAATCTCGCTAAAAGTATCCAAGAAATTGGTTACCGTAATTGTGAAGGATCATGGAGCTGGAATTAGCGAAAAAGACCAGAAGAAACTCTTCGACAGGTATTATAGGGCAGATAATGTCCAAACCCGTAAAGTTTCTGGATTTGGTCTTGGACTCTACCTATCGGCAGAGATTGTAAAATTGCACAAAGGAAAGATCTGGGTAGAAAGTGAATTGGGGCATGGCTCTACCTTTTGTTTTGGTTTGCCAATATAATTTCGTCTTTACCCAGATTTTGGTCGAAGTGAAACACGGGTTGGATAAACTACTTTTTTGCGACTTTGCAGTTAGCAACTTAGGGTGGTGAATCTTTTTAGCGAGCTGAGTTTAATTAACATCTGTTTTTTCAGGCTTTTCATCATTTTATTAAATTTTTAGTTTCCTGAATTTTGAAATTGCACAAGGAAGTGACACCGTAATAGGTAAGTTAAGACGTGCTATTATCAAATATACAGCCGCTTTAGAGGGATATATTTTAGATTAGAAAAATAATTTTTAAATAAGGTTTTTTTAAAATATTTTTATCCCGGTAATTATATTGGGCTTTTATTAGCTTTCAAATGGTTTCCATGATTAGTAATACTTAATAAACCTTTGGTTAAGAATATGTTGATAATAAACAGTTTTGAAGAATACCAATCTCATCTTGGAAAAGAGCTTGGCATTTCACAATGGCATAAAATTGACCAGGATCAGATCAATAGCTTTGCGGATGCTACCCTAGATCATCAGTGGATACACGTTGACTGCGTGCGAGCAGAAAATGAAGGGCCATTTAAGGCAACAATTTCACACGGTTACCTTACCCTTTCGCTGATTCCATATCTATGGAAACAGATTGCAGATGTTCGCAATCTTAAAATGGAAATTAATTACGGAATAGAGCGCTTCAGGTTCGGCCAAGCTGTTATTGTGGGTAGCGAAGTTCAGTTGAAAGCTAAATTACTTTCGATAGCCAACCTACGAGGGACTACAAAAGTAGTTATTCAGGCTACGCTGATAATCCGTGGAGAAAGTAAGCCAGCTTATACAGGTGATGTAATCTTCCTATATCACTTCCTTTAATCTTAAAATTCCTTAGGCTTTGTTTAATAAATATGGTTATAGGTTTTATAATTACGCATAACAGGCTCAGCTTATCTGCCAAATTATACATCCTGATGCAAAAAATAGTTTTTTGATTTGCAAATGCTGCTGCTTAATGTAACATTTTGATTTTCAATATATTTTATTTATATTTGAAAATAATTAAATAAAATATAATGCAACAAGGAACAGTAAAATTTTTCAATGAGACAAAAGGTTTTGGATTTATCGTACCAGCTAATGGCGATGCAGAACTTTTTGTACACGTATCTGGCCTATTGGATAACATTCGTGAGAATGATTCAGTAAGCTACGATGTAGAAGAGGGCAGAAAAGGCCTGAACGCAATTAATGTTAAAATAGGATAAAAGTAACCTTCATAAATTGTTAAAAACATCCGCTCATTGAGTGGATGTTTTTTTTTGCCCATATATTTTAGGAAGAATAAATTCAACCCAGTTCTAAGTCTTTAAAACCTCAACGAGTAATAATGTCATTAGTTCTCTATTTACTGGGTAATCATAATTTTATTGGTCAGTAATGGTAAAAGGAAGTTTAATAAAATAGCGTAAAAAAGTATCCCTATAGTGCATTATGTTTTTTGCATCAGCATTTTTTGGTTTTAGCTTAACAAAATCAGCAAATTCAGACCTTAATAGTATGCATTACCATCATTATTTAGTTAATATATTTGCTTATCGTAACCAAAAATTCATCAATATCATACGGCTTGGCTATAAAAGCATCAGCGCCACATGCAATTGAAGTAAGTTTTGCTTTGTCACTTGCAGACAAGATTATCATTGGTATGTTTTTAAATATATCTCTTTTCTTCAGCGACTTTATAATCTGATCTCCTGAAATCCCAGGCATCCATAAATCTATAATTAGCAAATCAGGTAGCTCCTTAATAAACATTTGTTCGGCCACCAAACTATTTGAAGTAGAAATAATTTCATATCCTTCATCTTCCAATATAAAGGTGGTAATATCAAGGATATCAACTTCATCATCACATAACATTATTTTTTTTGGCATCCTATTTTTGTTTCATTGGTATTGTAAAACTAAAAGAAGATCCATTTTGCTCTTCACTTTCCACCCATAAGGTTCCATGGTGTTCTTTTATAATCTGGCTGCAAACGTATAATCCAATTCCTACGCCTGGAAATTTCTCTGATATTTCATCAGCTCTATAAAAGCGCTCAAATATTCTTTTATGATCCCGGCTATGAATCCCAAGTCCGCTATCCATAACTGATATTTTACAGTAATCTGAAAGGCAGGCGACATGGATCCTTACGCTCTGGGAATTTGGGCTGTATTTAACCGCATTAGATAATAGATTGATCATAACCTGTTCAAGTCTCCCGAAATCACCTTCTATTGTATTGTTTAAATCACCAGATATTATAATCTTATGGCTTGGGAATTCGGCTTCCATGATGGCAGCCGATTCATTTATTAATTTTGAGAGCTCAAAAGTTTCAAACGAGAACTCAATTTTACCAGATTGTATTCTAGCGACGTCTAAAAGCTCATATATTAATCTTTCTAATCTATCAATTGATTTTCCAGCAGTTTTAAAGCCTTTAAAGTAGCTTTCATCATTTCGTCTCCTCGCAATCTTTTCCAAAAGCTGAAGATTGCCCTTTATACTTGTTAAAGGAGTTTTCATCTCATGGCTCGCAATATTGATAAAATCCTCTTTCCGATGTTCTAATGCCTTGCGCTCGGTAATATCCTCAATTGCCAGCAGTATCCTATCCTGATATTTTCCTTTTAAAGTCATTTGCCTTGCATTTAGTATAAGCATTTTTCTGCCAATGGCTTCAAATTCAGTTTCCATTTCAAAGCCTTCAATAGGATTATTATGAGGGAGGATGTTAAAAAGTAATTCTCTAAGTTCTGGAATATCCCATTGGTGGTGTCCGATTTCAAAGATTTCTTTTCCAAGAATTTTTTGCTGCGAGATCTTAAAAAACTCACGAAAGTTTCTGTTTGCGCTCGTAATTCTCATTTGCTTATCCAGAACAACAAGGCTTTCTCTGATTGTTTCTACAATAGCTGAAAGATAGGCTTCGCTTTCCTCAAGGGTTTGCGTTCGCTCGCGAACTTTATCATCGAGAAGTTCACGTTCCTCTAAAAGATTTTGTTCAGCCTCGACTCGCTTGGTTACATCATTCTGAATTCCAATAAAATGAGAAACATCACCCTTTGCATTCCTGATAGGCGATATCATGAGCTCATTCCAAATTGCCCTGCCATCTTTTTTGTAATTTCTAATCAGTACCTGGCAATGCGAACCTTTTTTTACAGCTTCTTTTAACAATATTCTAGACTCTTGGCTCCTGTCATTAGACTGAAGAAAACGGCAATTGTGACCAATAATCTCTTTCCTAGAATATCCAGTTAAAGATTCAAAGGCTTTATTACAATAAATTATCGGGTCATCGGGCTGGGAGTGGTCAGTAATAATAACTCCATTACTCGATGCGTTAAAGGCCGCTGCGAAAAGCCTAAAGTCTGCATTCCCAAAATCGGGTATGTTTAGCGGAAAGTCTTCCATATCTCATTTAACTATCCTAAAATCTTATTAAAAGTTAATTGCTTATCTGCTTTAACTAACTAATGAACCCGTTTTTTGTTTATTTTTTATTAAACTTTTATGTAAATTGTTTAATCTAAAACTTAAAGGAGTGCATTACAACTTTTTTAAATCTTTTAAATGATGGTTTCTGTTTTCGAAATAAACTTTAGAAATCATTCATTTTAGATTCAAGAAACAACTTATAGCTATTCATCTTAAAATAAATACTTTTTGTAAAGCTCAAATCTTTTTTATTTTTGAGTTTAATATGATTCATCCATGCTTCTGAACAAGACGATACCAGCAACTTACATTTTAAAAAAAATAAAAATGGAACTCGCCTATGTGCTAATTATAGGTCTGCTGGTTAACTATTTAACTGGTGAATTCAAAAACCTGATCCCTGAAATGCCAATAGCCATACCCACTTTTATTGGTACCGCAATTTCAGTAATCTTATCTTTTAAAATTAACCAGTCTTACGACAGGTGGTGGGAAGCCCGGAAAATTTGGGGGAGCATTGTGAATGATAGTCGCACACTTGTGCTACAGTTGCAGTCATTTGTATCTGAATCCTCAAAAAAAGAAATTAAGGAAATTGCCTACAGGCATATTGCCTGGTGTTTTAGCCTTGGACAAAGCCTCAGAGGGGGCGATGCAATGAAAGACTTAGATAAGTATATTACAAAGACTGACCTGGAAAGTAAGTATAGGCACCCACAATAATAAACCACTTGCCCTTTTGCAGCTTAATACACTGCAAATAGCTGCGCTAAGGGATCAGGGAGCACTTGAATTATTCAGTCACATACAAATCAATACTACATGTGTCAATTTTTCTAACGCAATGGGCATGGCTGAAAGAATAAAGACTACTGTATTCCCTAAAACATACCGTTTATTTTTGCATTTTTTTATTTATATTTTCGTTGTCACGCTCTCAATAGCCCTTCGGAATATCGATAGCTTTTTCGAGATACCATTGCTTCTGGTGATCTCAAGTGCTTTCTTTTTGCTCGAAAAATCGGCGATGCATTTGCAGGATCCATTCAGTAACCGACCTACAGATACTGCTATGACCACTATAGCAACAAATATAGAAATCAATATTAAACAGCTATTAGGCGAAAGTGAAATTCCCAAACCAGTTGAGCCTTACAGTTTTTATGCGATGTAATTTTTAGCCTTTGCTAGAAATTATAAGGGATCCGAGTTTATTAATGAAGTAGCTTATTTAATTCTTAAATCTAATTCTAGCAAAATTTCGTATTCTTCAGCTTAAAATCTGATCAGCACCATCTTCCAAATGAGCAATGCGGAAAATCTCTTTAGAGATTATGGATACATTTTCTTTCAGTTCATCTAGCGTACAAGACCGTATGGCAATAGGTACAGGTAACCCCAGAATTTCTTCTGAAAGTTCGATTTTTATACAATTGTGATTTTCTGTTCCATCAGGTTTTCCCTTTAACTGCAAAAACAGCTCGTTAGCAAAGTTGGCATCTTTGCCAAGCAGGAACCTGCCGTAGGGTATTTTTCTATTCGGTAGATTTAAAGAAATCAAGAGGTTGAATTCCATATCCTTTAAATTTTGAGTTAATCAGATAATACAATCTTAATAAATCAAGAATGCCGCTTTTAAAGCGGCATTCTTTAAAATTACTGAATTTCAATTTGTCTTGAAACTGCCTTTGCTTCTTCTCTTTTTGGAAGGTTAATACTTAAGATTCCATCAGTATAGCTAGCTTCAATTCGCTCAACATCAGCGCTCTCAGGTAATGTAAACCCTCTGGTAAAGGCACTGTAGCTAAACTCTCTTCTATTATAGGTTTTGTCCTCTTTATTGCCATGCTGAACATTTTCTGTAGAAATGGTTAACATGTCTTTTTCAAGGTTTATCCTGAAATTTTCTTTTTTAAGACCCGGTGCGGCAAGCTCTACTTGATAGGCATCGCTCGTTTCTGAAATGTTTACAGAAGGTACGCTGTTCATTCTTCGGTCTGAAAAGAAAGTGTCGCTTAGAACGGATTCGAAAATGTCATTAAAGCCTGGCAATAATACATTATTCTTTTTTTCTGGATTGAATTTAACCAATGTCATAGCTTTTCCTTTTAATGGTTTAATAATAAATGGACTAATAATTAATTAATTTTTATGCTCCCAGTGGGTACATACAGTTTGTATCAACCGTTGTGCCAAATGTCAATGAGATTGCCGGCAGCAGCTTTAATCTGAAATTTTTTCATTTTTTCTGAAAAATTTTCAGGTCGAAACTGAAATTTTTTCCGATTAAAGTGTTTTTTATAAATGAGATATATTGAGTTTTAAGGGAATTGAAATTAGCTTCTTTGCAGATGTAATTAAAGCGATTGGCGAAAGTTGGGGCTTATTTTAAATTAAAGGTTGTTACTTGCCAACTTTTGAATCAGTTTAATACAAGCATCTAAATTCAAGTCGGAGCATCTAAATGACTTTTTATTTTCTCTAGCATTCTTAATCATTTTTAGTTCAAAATAACAATGAGAAACTTGAGATAGATATTTCTATCTGTTCAATATAGTAATTGTGTTTTATCTTATTTGTTCATAAATACAAATGAGTTTCGAAGTTGCCAAAATCCAACGCGAAAAGCCCACTATATACAAATTAAGAATGTTGACATTATTTTTTATCTTCGGATAACAAGTATCAACTTTTTATGAATCTGTTAGTTACAATGCATCAAGCGCTGAAAAAAAATCACATTTGTTTAGTGATGATGCTATGTTTTGTTTCTATTGCCACAGTCTATTCGCAGCAAACTATTACTCTGATTAATAAAGACAGCATTGATAGTAAATTAGGAGAATTCAGCTTAAGCAATAAGCAATGGTTTTTTACTACCGATACTGATGGTAAGTGGGGCAAGGAAAAAAGTGCAGACAGCATACTGATTAAGGTTGAGCCAAAATTTGGTAAAGAAGATACGCCTTCAGGCTGGAAAGGAATAGGTTGGTTTAGATTGTGGATCTCAGTTGATAGTGCATTAATAGGAAAAACACTTGGCTTAAGAATCAATCATGATGGTGCATCTGCAATTTATTTGGACGGCTTATTCAAGACAGGGTTTGGACAAATTGGCACTACTCAGGCTGCTACGAAAAATGAGAGGATGCCATTTGAAATAATTCCATTCCAGGTCAATGATACCCTTCCACATCTTGTCGCGATTAAATATGCCAATTATAAACCTGTGTATAACGATTTTGTCGGTTTTCAAATCTGGGCTGGGGAATATATTAAAATGCATACCATTTCCAAGAATAAGAAAATGCTATTTGAATATATGTTAATCCCAATCGCAGTTCAATTTGCCTTAGGCTTACTCCATCTTTTTTTCTTTTTATTCTATCCCAAACAAAAATTAAACCTCTGGTACTTCTTTTATTCTGTGCTTTTTGCTGCAACTTCCTGGTCTGTTTGCATGTACAACATTTCCCCTTCGCCCGAAATCCAAAAACTTTCTGACTCACTTTTTTTTGTAAGTTCTATAATAGGCAAAGCTATTGCATGGGTTTTGCTCTATAAAGTTGGCAACCTAAACATTCCACGCTGGAAAAGTATTGCTGTAGCTTTTATTACCATTATTTACCTCGTAAAATATTTTCTTTTTCCATTGCATGATGGTTTTGATGGATCGGATATTATCTTTCTAATCATCATGCTGGATAGCCTTTGGCGACTTTTTAAAACCATCCGAAGTCAAATTCCTTATGCCTGGATTGTTGGGGTGGGCATGATTATAATTCTATTCTTCTATTTTTTAGTTGGAGCTGACGCATTTAAGTTGTGGCAAAATTATCCTTTACGCTGTTTAACTATGGCTATTGGATTGTTGTCGTTTCCTTTCTGTTATTCCATTTATTTAGCGCTTGATTTTGCACGAACCAATCAAAATCTTTCTTCCCGTTTAGTAGAGGTTGAGCAGTTATCAGTGAAAGCCATAGCTCAAGAAAAAGAAAAGCTGGATTTGATTACACATCAAGCAGAGGAATTGGAAATTACGGTTGCCGAAAGAACGCTTGAAGTGCAACAACAAGCAGATAAACTCCGTGAAATGGATGTTGTAAAATCCAGATTTTTCATCAACCTTACCCACGAATTCAGAACGCCATTAACGCTGATTTTAGGTCCGGCGAGGCAGATTTTGCAAGATGCAAAAGATGCTACGTTAACTAGCTTTGCAAGAACAATATTTAGAAATGCAGAGCGGTTATTGGGTTTAATTAATCAACTTCTCGATTTGAGCAAATTAGAATCTGGCGAAATGCAAACTCAAAATAAATCGGTAGAACTGGTAGCGTTGATCAAGCATAATTTTTTATCCTTCGAATCATTAGCTAAGGAAAAGAACATTCAACTGGCTTTCGAATCTGCTTGGGATAAACTTTGGTTAACAATCGATCAAGAAAAACTGGAGCGAATAATTATAAATCTGGTTTCGAATGCGATAAAGTTTACTAAACAAGAAGGAATAATTGCAATTAATGTCTCCAAAGTAGAAAATAATTTATTCGAAATTAGCATAACAGATACTGGAATTGGAATTCCGGAAAGTAAAATGCCTTATATTTTCGATAGATTTTATCAGGTAGATTCTGCGGATTCAAGAGCACATGAGGGTACTGGAATTGGGCTGGCGATAACGAAAGAATTGGTTCGTCTTTTAAATGGCACAATTTCAATCTCCAGTATTGAAAATGAAGGAACTGAAGTAAAAATACAGTTTCAAATTAATGAGGCAGAGCAAATAGATCACGCAATAGATATTGCTCGTTCTGGAAAGGTTAGCGAAGCTGATGAGTCCATTCAAGCCGCTTATAATCAAGACGAAGGTTTGCTGTTAATTTTAGTGATTGAGGATAATGTAGAAATCCGGAATTACATTGCCCAAATTCTTCAAGGCAAATACCGCATCATAAGTGCTTCCAACGGAATGGAAGGTGTAAAAGAAAGTCAGAAATACATTCCTGATTTAATTCTTACTGATTTAATGATGCCGCAGATGGATGGCTATCAGGTTTGTAATGTTGTTAAAGCAGATTCTAGAACGAGCCACATTCCCGTCGTTATTTTAAGTGCAAAAGCAGATATCGACAGTCGAATTGCAGGTTTTGAGCAAAATGCTGATGCATATTTAAGTAAACCTTTTGATCCAAGAGAGCTGCTGTCTGTTATTCAAAGTTTGATTAATACCCGCAAGCAGCTACGTGAAACACATGGTAAAAACAATATTTGGATTTCTAATACCACTGAACTTCCATCGATGGAAAAAACTTTTTTGGAAAAAGTAAAAAATACGGTAACACTGTATTTAGATGATGAACAATTTAGTGTAGAAAAACTTGGTGTAGAAATTGGTTTAAGTAGAACGCAACTTCATAGAAAGCTAATTGCATTGATTAACAAAAGTCCGGGGGATTTAATTAGAATAATTCGAATGGAACATGCTTTTAATCTTCTCAAAAGCAAAGCAGGTACCGTTGCCGAAATCGGCTATATGGTGGGTTATGGCAATCCACAAAATTTCTCAACAACATTTTTAAAGCATTTTGGGTTTACACCTAGTGAAGTTCAAAAACGGTAAAAAGCTTTATTGCTCTTATTTGCAACATTTTCAAATTCATTTGCAACAACATCAAACGAGCTTTCCATTAGCCTTGAGTTACTTTGTGGTATAAAAAAGATATCATAAAAACTTAAGGTCATGAAAAAAACACTATTTATCATTGCATTAGCTTTAGTTATTAGCAGCTTCAAATTAATAGGTGAGCCCAATCCATTACTAGGAAAATGGGAATCAAAAACAGTTTACAAAGAAGGTCCTTTGACCATCATGTTACTTTTTAGAGCGGATGGCACCTACGACGGTTTCGCTAATAAGAAAACCTTTGTTAATGGAACTTACCATGTCGATAAAGACACCATTTTTATTGCTGATCCCATCTGCAATTCCAAGTACAATGGAAAATATAAGTTAACCTTGTATGGAGAAAAAGATTCGGTGAGATTTGATGTAATTACTGACAGTTGTAAGGCTAGAGTTCAAGGCGCTAACGGGTTTACTTTCAAAAGAGTAAAATAAAGTTAAGGATGAAAAAGCTTGGTTGTTTACTTTTAATCTGCGCTTTTGCCAGCTTAACAGTTCAGTTTGGATTTATTGATGCCCGGCCAACAACATCAGTTGATTTGGGAAAGATTCTTTTTTCTGATCCTATACTTTCAGGGAATAAAAAAATCAGCTGTGCCAGCTGCCATAAAGAGGAGTTTGCTTTTGCCGATACAGCAGCGTTAAGTTTAGGGGTTAATAATCTGAAAGGTACAAGGAATACGCCTTCATCAATGAATTTGGCATTGCAAGTAAGTTTCTTTTGGGATGGAAGAGCGAAGACATTGGAAGAACAAGCGCTTATGCCAATTGAAAACCCAATAGAGATGAACCTTCCAATTTCGGCGGCGGTAAAAAGATTGCAAGCCAATAAGTTTTATCGCAACGCTTTTAAGAAGATTTTTAATGAAGAACCAAATAGGAAAAATTTAGCGCTTGTTTTGGCCGATTTTGAGCGAACATTAGAAACAACTGATACCCCTTTCGATGATTGGCGAATGAATGATAATCAAGATGCAGTAAGCGAATCAGCAAAGCAAGGATTCTTGCTATTTAATGGTAAGGCAAATTGCATTCAATGCCATTTCGGGCCAGATTTTAACAATGTAGAGTTTCGGGCAATTGGTTTATATGATGGGAAAAAACTCATTGACAGTGGTAGAGCGGTCGTTACCAAAAAACCAACCGACTTGGGCAAATTTAAAATAGGTCCGCTTAGAAATATTGCCATAACAGCTCCGTACATGCATAATGGCATGTTTAAAACCTTGCGGGAGGTGATTGATTACTATGATGATCCCGATAAAATTGTTCCAAATCCTATTACCAGGGATTCACTTTTGGCCAAACCGCTAAAGCTAACGGAAACTGAGAAAATTGATTTGGAAAATTTTCTAATTTCACTGACTGATAAGAGGTATACGCTAAAGAAACCTTAAATTAACTCTTTAATCAAAAATAAATATTTTTTGTTCATTTTTCAGTTATTCTAATCTGTTGTATTTCTGGTGAAAGATATGCTTATTCTGATACGGAATATAATCGAAAGGCCAATGTAGTATACTTACCAGTCTTAGCATAGCCAAGAAAATCAAACTCATCAAGTAGGTTTTTAAACAAAAAAAGCCCATCTTTCGATGAGCTTATGATTAGTAGTAATGGAGTTGCAATTTGTCGAACCTTTATGAGTATTGTGAGGCTATAGTAAATTTTGACAAAGTATTAAAGAATAAGGTAGAAGGGCAGTATAGAACTATGAAAAACAGGTGGGGAAGGGGAGAACGTTTTTTTAGACCAAGTTACCGCCGATATGGTCACTTGCCCTGCAAATATCTACGAAAAAGTAATCGGATTTAAAAACCAATAGATTTAAATTTTTATCCAGTAAACATTAATGGTAATCCAGTAACAACTAAAATGAATACTAAAAATATAAACTTAACAATTGCCGCTCTAGTTGTGTTTTCTTCCACCTTATTAGCTCAGCAAACCAGCTATAAATTTGATTTTGGTTCAGGAAAGATAGCCAAAGGCTATCTTAATGTCTTGCCAGAAACCAAATTTCAGAACAGTGGAAAATATGGTTTCGATTTTGATTCAAAAGTTGAGGGTGTAGATAATGGCGGAAAAAACGCCTTAACATCAGATGCAGTGAAAAGCGATAAAACTTTTTATTTCTCAGTTGCTGTGCCAGAGGGAAATTATAAAGTTACGGTAACTTTGGGTAATGCTAAAGAACCAACTTCTACAACAGTTAAGGCAGAATCGAGAAGGTTAATGCTCGAAGATGTAAGCGCCAGGGCGGGAGAATTTGTTACTAAAAGCTTTATAGTAAATATTAAAGATAGAAATATAGCTGGCGGACAAGTAGTTTCTTTAAAACCTCGCGAGCTTACCAAGTTGGATTGGGATGATAAATTAACACTGGAGTTTGATAATAAAACTACGCTGGCAGCCATAGAAATTGTAAAGGTTGAAGATCAGATTACTGTATTCTTAGCTGGTAACTCAACTGTTGTAAATCAGGAGGATGAACCTTGGGCATCGTGGGGGCAAATGATTCCAGTTTTTTTTAAACCAGGTGTTGCCATCGCTAACCATGCAGAATCTGGTTTAACTTTGGGTTCTTTTATTGGTAGCAAACGTCTTATAAAAGTTTTAAGTATAATGAAACCGGGTGATTACTTATTTATCGAATTTGGGCATAATGATCAAAAAGAAAAAGGAGTAAACGATGGTGCTTATAAATCGTACACAGAAAGATTGAAAACATTTATTGTTGAGGTAAGGAAAAAAGGCGGAATTCCGGTTATTGTTACCTCAACAAGTAGAAGGGTATTTGATTCTAGCGGTAAAATAGAAAACACTTTAGGCGATTTTCCTGATGCAGCAAGGAAAGTTGCAAAATCAGAAAATGTTGCCTTAATTGATTTAAACATGATGACAGCACAATTATTTAATGCCTTGGGAGAGGAGAAGTCTAAAAAAGCATTGGTTCATTACCCGGCAAACAGTTACCCCGGGCAGGATAAGCCTTTGGCTGATAACACGCATTTTAATCCTTACGGAGCATATGAAATTGCAAAATGTGTTATTAATGGAATTAAAGATCAGAAAATAGGTTTAACAAAATATTTAATAAATGATTTACCTGTTTTTGATCCTTCGAAACCAGATGAGCCAACAGCTTGGAAGTGGACAGAAAGCCCAAGAAGTAGCTTGGTTAAGCCCGATGGAAATTAAAATTTTTATTTAACTTTTCTCACCCCTTCACTCGTCATTACCACTCGTTTCATTGTACCATCACTATTATAATTTAAATAATCGATGCAAACAGATCTTCTGAAACTTCCACCATCGGTATTAATAGCTCCATTATGGTAAATGAAATACGACTTGCCTTTAAAATCGATAATGGCTTGGTGATTGGTATTAGAATTGCCTGCAATTTCATTTAAAATGCCTTTATATTCCCATGGGCCATTAATGTTTTTGCTCATAGCATAAACAATTTTCTCTGGAAAATCCGATGCATAAGACAAATAATACCAGTTTTTACGCTTATGAATCCAGGGTGCTTCGGTAAATTTCGGCACATCAACTTTCTGTATAGGGCCATCCAACTCAATCATATTTTTCTTGAGCTTGGCAAAATAACATTTTTGGTTTCCCCAGAACAGGTAAGCCTGTCCATCATCATCAATAATTACTGTCGGATCGATATCATCCCAACTAATTTTAACATCGGTGGTCATATTATTGGTAATCAAGGCACTTCCAATCGCATCTTTAAAAGGCCCCCGAGGATTATCTGCTACCGCTACACCGATTGATTTTCCATGAATAGTACCATGAGAAATGGCTACATACCAGTAAAATTTACCATTACGTTCTATCACTTGCGATGCCCATGCATCGTCTTTAGCCCAAATAAAATTTTTAACGTTAAGTGGCGATTTATGTTCTTTCCAGGTTACCATATCCGCCGAAGAATAACATAACCAATCATGCATTTCGTAACGTTCGTTACCTTTGGGCGAAACATCGTGGCCTGTGTAAAGATAAACCGAATCGCCATAAACGTAAGCAGCAGGATCGGCAGTGTACTTATCAGTAATAATTGGGTTTCCCTTTGATGCAATTATTTTCTCCTGAGCCTTAACTCCGATATTAAAAATTATAACCATTAAAAATAACAAGCCGAAATTCTTTGTCATTATCATTTTTTTAATAGTTTTTTAAGTTCTTTTTGATTGATAACAAGTATAGTTCCGTGTCTTAATCCCTTTGGTAAAGAAATTTTATCAGAAACATCAGTCCAGTTTTTTAAATCTGATGACTCAATTGCACCATATTTGTGGTCACGGTATTTATCAAAATAAACCAGCCACTTGTTGTTAATTTTTAAAGATGTTGGTCCCTCTGCCCAATAATTTCCGGTAATGGGGTCGCTGGCTTTAGAGTAAGGTCCAATTAGTTGCTCGGCGTAAGAAATTTTAATGTTTTTCTGCGTCGGCTCCCTTGTTTCATCTTTTAAAAACATAATAAATTTACCGTTATCTTTAACAATAGAAGCATCTATAACATTAAAGCCAGGTTCATAGAGCAGTTTGGTATTGCTAAATGATTTAAAATCTTTTGTGGTAACGTAATAGATTCTGTGATTGTAGCCATCATCCATTACAGAGCCGGTTTCAGTAAATTTGCCGATAATTGTAGAGGCCCAATAAATCATATAAGTATCTGTTTCACTGTCGTAAGTAATTTCTGGCGCCCAGGTATTTCTTACACCATCTTCCTTTACCATTACTGGAATAAATTGTTGCTCAGTCCAATTTATTAAATCTTTAGAACTAGCATAACCAATACCTTTATCTTTCCAGCTAACTGTCCATACCATGTGAAATAATCCATCTGCACCACGAATAATGCAAGGATCTCGCATCAATTTATCCTTGCTTACCGTAGGTTTTAAAAAAGAAGAATCATTTTTTAGTGCCGTCCATTTATAAGCATCATTGCTGTAGGCAAGGTGTAAACCATCCTGACCATTGTTTTTAAAATAGGCAAAAAGGTAAACCTCTTTCTTAGATTGTGCCTTAGCATCAAAAAAAAAGGAAAAAAATAAAAGTGTTGTTATAATAATTTTGTATTTCATTACTATATTATTTCAACTCTAAAACAACTACAGATTGAGCTGGTAATTCTACTTTAAGGTTATTTCCTGATTTTTTAGCCCCGGAAAATTTTGCATTATGGATTTTGTTAGAATTATCAAAAGTATTAATATCTGTTACGTTAGCTGAGGTAAGAATTTGGCCGGTTACTGTTTTCCATTTCAAATCTCCCAGACTTGTATTTATAGAGATTTTATTTTTAGGATCGAGATTAACCAACGAAATATGAATGGCACCAGTAGAATCTTGCGAAGCCGACACATTTAAGGCAGCAATTTTGTTGTTTCCTACAGTATAATCTGGACTTGTAAATTTAATTGGCAAGTATTTCGCATCCATGTGTACTTTGTATAAATCGAAAACATGGTAAGTAGGCGTAAGCAGCATTTTATCTTTTTCGGTTAAAATAAGTGCCTGCAAAACATTTACCGTTTGGGCTAAATTTGCCATTCTTACTCTATCAGAGTGGTTGTTGAAGATGTTTAAAGTAGTTCCGGCAATTAAAGCATCACGCAAACTATTTTGCTGATACAAAAAACCTGGATTTGTTCCTGGTTCAACATCAGTCCATATTCCCCACTCATCAACAACTAAAGCAACTTTTTTCTTCGGATCATATTTATCCATAATGGCAGCGTGTTTAGTTACAATTTCTTCCATACGCAAACAATTTTTCATCGTATTGAAATACTGTTCTTCGTCAAATTTTGTAGCAGAGCCTTTTGTTTTCCAATTACCAGTTGGCAAAGTGTAATAATGCAGCGTTAAGCCCCACATTCTGCCTGCACCAATATTTTTCATACAGGTTTCTGTCCATTTATAATCTTCGGAATTAGCGCCACTGGCAATTCTTTTTAAAGGTGCACCTTCGTAATCTCTGGCATAAGTGGCATATCTTCTATATAAATCGCTGTAATATTCTGGAGTCATATTTCCCCCACAACCCCAACTTTCGTTTCCAACGCCCCAAAAAGAAACTTTCCAGGGTTTATCCATTCCATTTTGCTTACGGATGGCCGTCATCGGACTCGTTCCATCAAAGTTTAAATATTCTACCCATTTAGCCATTTCCTCAACAGTTCCACTACCAACGTTTCCGGCAATGTATGGTTCGCAATCCAGCATTTTACAAAGCTCAAGAAACTCATGTGTGCCAAAACTATTATCTTCTACTACACCACCCCAATTGGTGTTAACCATTTTCGGGCGCTCATTTCTTGGTCCAATCCCATCTCGCCAATGATATTCATCGGCAAAACAACCACCTGGCCAACGTAAATTCGGTACTTTAATTTTTTTCAATGCATCGACAACATCTAATCTGATTCTCCCTTTATTTGGGATAGCTGAATTTTCATCTACCCAAAAACCATCGTAAATACAACGACCCAAATGTTCGGAAAAGTGACCGTAAATATGCTTACTTACAATTTGGTCGGTTGGAGCTTGGATGTTTAGTGCCGTTTCTGTTTGTGCATTGGCAAAATTACCAAAGCAAAGTAGCGACAAAGAAATTAATGTTTTTTTCATTATAGTTTGGCTAGTGCAATTAGTTAATGGATAACGTTAAGCATATGAATTCAAGGCTTTTAATAGCCGCATCGAGTTTCATAAGCATGTTATATTTGGTTAAATTTACATGTAAATGTAAAATATTTAAGATTATAAACGTTATCGGTACGATTATTTTTTTAATGTTTGAGTTACAAAATATTCTCCCATCTAAGAACCTAAGTTTATCTGTTTTTAAAAACAAGATTTACAATTGGCTTATAAGTGGTGTTATCCTTTGATAATCCAAACTAAAAGCAGGATGCTACAGGATGCGGTTTTTAATATAACTATTTAGATTGTACAGCCGATTAGCTTATTACAAAACAACTATTCAGTTTGATATAGAAAGATGTTTAAAACTAAAATTCAAGCCATTATGTATGTGTTATAAAGTAAAATATATTTTTTTAGCATTAATGCTTTATTGTTTAATTAATTTATTTGCGCAACGTCAAATGGAAAAATTGGGTCGGGGTGTAGTTGCAGTTCGCAAAGGCGCAGATTCTGTTTTTGTAAGCTGGCGTATTTTAGGTACAGAACCTGATGATATTGGCTTTAACCTTTATCGAAAAACAGGAACAGAAAGTGCAAAAAAGCTCAATAAAGAGCCGATAACCAAAGGAACAAATTTTATTGATGTTGGCGTAAATACCAGTTCAGATAATAGTTATTTTGTAAAATCAATTGTTAATTCACAAGAAAATGAAAGTAGTAAAGGTTTTGTTTTAGGGGCTAAAACCCCTGTTCAGCAATATTTAAACATCCCATTAAAAACGCCCGAAGGATACACACCCAATGATGCATCGGTAGGTGATCTTGACGGGGATGGCGAATACGAAATTATCCTTCATCAAACCGGGCGAGGCCGTGATAATTCTTCGAAAGGAACAACCGATCCGCCAATTTTTCAAGCATATAAAATGGATGGCACATTGCTCTGGGAAATCAATTTAGGTAAAAATATTAGAGAAGGTGCACATTATACCCAATTTATGGTTTACGATTTGGATGGCGATGGCATTGCAGAATTTGCCTGTAAAACTGCAGACGGATCGATTGATGGAAAAGGAAAAGTAATTGGAGATTCGACTAAAGATTATCGAAATTTAAACGGAAAAATATTAGATGGACCTGAGTTTTTTACCATCTTTAGCGGAAAAACCGGAGTAGCTTTGGCTACAACTGATTACATACCTACAAGGGGAGATATTGGTGCATGGGGTGGTAAAGGTGGTAATGGTAAAAACGATAGTACAGGAAATCGAGTTGATAGATTTAATGCCTGCATCGCTTACCTTGATGGCATTCATCCAAGTGTGGTAATGTGCCGTGGTTATTATGGACGCACTGTTATCGCTGCCTGGGATTGGCGTGAAGGTAAACTCACATCGCGGTGGGTTTTCGATACAAAAAATGGTAAAAACCCTTTTTCGGGACAAGGAAACCATAACCTAACCGTTGCAGATGTTGATGGAGATGGAAAAGATGAAATTATTTTCGGTTCTATGTGTGTGGATGATAATGGTAAAGGTTTATATACCACTGGCCTTAGACATGGGGATGCAATACATGTTTCTGATTTAGATCCTGAACGCCCGGGATTAGAAGTATTTGGTGTTCATGAAATAGAAGAAGGGACACATGGTGCAGGGGTTGCTGTTTATGATGCTAAAACTGGTAAAATTTTGTGGCATGGTTCTGATGATGAAGATGTAGGCAGAGGCGTTGCCGATAATATTGATAACACTAGGGTTGGTGCCCAAATGTGGTGGTCTGGCTCAAATGGATTGTTTGATATAAAAGGCAATAGAATTGGAGAACAACCAATCTCTACTAATTTTTTAATTTACTGGGATACAGATTTATCACGAGAGCTTTTAGATGGAAACCATATTGATAAATATAATGGCAGCCGACTTTTAACCGCCAATGGAACAATATCTAATAATGGAACGAAATCTACCCCAGTATTAAGTGCTGATATTTTTGGCGATTGGCGTGAAGAATTGATTCTTAGAACTTATGATAACCAAAGCCTGAGAATTTACACCACAACCATTCCAACAGAGAATAGAAGCTACACACTAATGCACGATCCGCAATATCGTTTAAGTATTGCCTGGCAAAATGTTGGTTATAATCAACCACCTCATACTGGTTTTTATTTTGGTTATGGAATGAATAAGGCTCCAAAACCGAATATTATACTTGTAGAACCTAAGAAATTATTTAAATGAGTTATAAAATTAGTCCTATGTCGGGTTATCAACATTCATATAAAAAAAATGATTTTAATGAAAAACAAATAAGTAAACTGAGTGAATTAACTATGATGTTCTGTGAAGACACAGACCATGGGATTGGGGCTAGAATTTGATAAAATAAAAGTATAAATGAAATCAACGAAAATTAAAATACTCCTTGCAGCAGGAATAATATTGATTGCTTCTGCATTTATTAAACCCGGCAAACCAATATTGCACACCATCGGTGACTCAACTGTTCGAAATTTAAATAAGGAAACCTGGGGTTGGGGAACACCTATTGCGACTCTTTTTGATACTACAAAAATTTACGTAGAAAATAACGCCATGGCAGGCAGAAGTACAAGAACATTTCTTTCAGAAGGAAGATGGAGTAAAGTTTTAGAAACTTTAAAACCTGGAGATTTTGTAACTATACAGTTTGGACACAATGATGGAAGTGAGCCTGATACAACCAAATCGGGTAGAAGAGGAGTGTTAAAAGGAATTGGAGAAGAAACGAAAGCACTTACATGGCCTGATGGAAAAGTAGAAATTGTGCACACTTACGGCTGGTATATTCGCAAGTTTGTTCGCGAAACAAAAGCCAAAGGCGCAACGGCAATTGTAGTTTCTATGATTCCGAGAAATGAATTTAGAGAAGGTAAGGTAATTCGTGCTGATAAAGATTTTGGGAAATGGGCTGCAGAAGTAGCTCAACAGGAGCATACTTATTTCGTGGATCTAAATAAAATTACGAGTGATAAATACGATATCATGGGGCCAGAAAAAGTAAAAGCCTTTTTCCCAACAGACCATACACACACTAATTTAGAAGGTGCAAAAGTAAACGCTCAATCTGTTGTAGAAGGAATTAGAAAATTAAAAGGCTGTAAACTGAAAAACTATTTGTTATAAATTAAATAGTCGTATTGATTGCGATTTATTTGTACAAATAAATCAATTAGCTCAAATGGAATCTTAAGAAAATCAATTATCAAATGAAATTAAATAAAATATATTTAGGCTTAATCTTTTCTGGTGCATTTATTATCTTTTCTTCATTTATCATCTTAAAACAAAAAGTAAAACCAACTTTATTCTTAATCGGCGATTCTACTGTTAAAAATGGCAAAGGTAAGGGCGATGGCTCTTTATGGGGATGGGGAAGTTTTATCGAAAGTTTTTTTAATAGTGAAAAAATCAATGTAGAAAATGATGCTTTAGGCGGAACAAGTAGTAGAACCTTCCAAACAAATGGTTTATGGGGAACTGTTTTGGTAAAAATAAAAAAAGGAGATTATGTTATGATGCAATTCGGTCATAATGATAATAGCCCATTGGATGATACTGCCCGCGCCCGTGGTACCATTAAAGGAATTGGAATGGAAAGTAAAAATATTTACAACCCAATTAAGAAAAAACCAGAGACAGTTTACACCTATGGTTATTATATGCGCAAGTTTGTTGCTGATATTAGGGCTAAAGGTGCAACACCAATTATATGTTCACCGATTCCCCGTAATCCGGTTAAGGATGGTAATGTAGCTTTAGTGGATGATAGTTATTCATCTTGGGCTCAAGAAATAGCAAAGGAAGAAAAAGTAGCTTTTATCCCACTAAATCAATTGATTAAAGATAAATACTCAGCTTTATCAGCTAATGAAGTACAAGCTTATTTTACAGAAAAAGACCATACGCATACTAATGAGGCAGGTGCAAAGATAAATGCAACTTTAGTTATTGAAGGTGTTAAGGCAATGAATTCTAATAAGCTTAAAAGGTATTTAAAATAACAAACTGTTCAAAATGATTTATAGATTTTATAAAGGTGCGTGGGATAGTTAGGCTTACTTTCCATATCTATAACCACTTAAACAGGACACCACAGGTTGCCCATATTTATTTTAAATCCTATAATAGTATCTTTTAACTAGATATAAAGAATGCCTTGCATTCAAAATAAATTATGCAGATTAAAATATTGCTTTTTACCAAATGGATAGCAGCCACTATATGTTTAATTGCTGTTTTTTCAACTTGCTCTTTAGCGCAAACTATTTCGTTAAAAGGCAAATGGAGATTTAAAATTGATGCTAAAGATGAAGGGGTAAAGGCTAAATGGTATTCTTCTGTTTTGCCGGAAAGTATAAATTTGCCAGGCTCTATGGCAGAAAATCTAAAAGGAGATGATATTACATTAAAAACAAAATGGACAGGTAGCATTTACGATAGCTCTTACTATTTTCACCCACGATTGGAAAAATACCGTAAACCAGGAAACCTCAAAATCCCTTTTTGGTTAACCCCGGCTAAGCATTACACAGGTGCAGCATGGTACCAAAAAGATGTAGATATACCTGCTAACTGGCAAGAAAAACGGGTGGTTTTATCATTAGAATACTCACATTCAGAAACTCGAGTTTGGGTAGATGATGTAGAGATTGGTACACAATTTACTTTTGTGGTGGCACAAAATTTCGAGCTTCCTGCTAATTTAAAAACAGGGAAACATACAATTACTTTGCTTATTGATAATCGAATTAAAGCGATAAATGTTGGTCAAGATTCGCATAGTTTAACAGATCATACGCAAGGAAACTGGAATGGTGTAGTAGGTAAAATGTTCTTACAAGCAGGTTCTCCAGTTTATTTTGAAGATATTCAGGTTTATCCGGATTTAAAGAAAAAATCTGCAAAAGTAAAAATTGAACTTAAAGCAAATTCAACAATTTCTTCTGGAGGAAAAATCACTTTATCAGCTAAAAGTTTTAATACTAAAAATAGTATTCAGGTAAAATCGATTACTGTTCCATATCAAATTAAAAATGGAACCAATATTTTAGAAATCGATTTCCCAATGGGTGATAAAATTGCAACTTGGGATGAGTTTGACCCAGCTTTATACCGCTTAACAGCTACTTTATTAGCTAATGATGGTAAAAAAGATCAAAAGGAAATCCAATTTGGAATGAGAGAGTTTAAAGCTGTTGGTCGAAGTTTTGAAATTAACGGTCGCCCGGTTTTCTTGCGTGGAACAGTTAACAATTGCGAATTTCCGTTAACAGGTTACCCTTCAATGGATGTGGCAGCCTGGGAAAGAATTTTTAAAATTTCGAAAGCGCACGGATTAAACCACATGCGTTTTCATTCTTGGTGCCCTCCGGAAGCAGCTTTTATTGCGGCAGATTTAACAGGCTTTTATCTTCAGCCGGAAGGTCCGAGTTGGGCAAATCATGGTACATCGATTGGTGATGGGAAACCAATTGATCAATTTATATATGATGAAACTAACCGCATGACAAAGAATTATGGCAATTATGCTTCGTTTTGTATGATGGCTTATGGCAATGAACCTCGCGGGCGACAGGTAGAATATCTAACAAAATTTAACAATTATTGGAAGGCGAAAGACTCCCGAAGATTATATACAGGAGCATCAGTAGGCGGGAGTTGGCCTGTTATTCCTAATAATGAATTTATGGTTCGTGCAGGTGCAAGAGGTTTAGATTGGGGTAAAAAACCAGAAAGTATTTCTACCTATGCTAAGCAAATTGAGCAATTTACGGTTCCTTTTGTGGCACATGAGATGGGGCAATATTGCGCTTTTCCAAATTTTGAGGAAATGAAAAAATATACCGGCGTTTACAAAGCCAGAAACTTTGAAATGTTTCAGGAAGATTTAGCCGATCATAATATGGCCGATCAGGCAAAGGATTTTTTAATGTCATCGGGTAAATTGCAAGCACTCTGCTATAAAAATGAAATTGAGAAGGCTTTAAGAACACCCAATTATAATGGCTATCAATTACTGTCGTTAAACGATTATCCGGGTCAAGGAACGGCTTTAGTAGGTGTTTTGGATGCCTTTTGGGATGAGAAGGGTTACATCACTGCAAAAGAATTTAAACGCTTTAGTAATAGTACAGTGCCATTGCTGAAAGTGCCAAAGTTTGTTTATACCAATAACGAAACGTTAGATGCAGGAGTTGAAGTTGCTCATTTTGGACAAGCATCCTTAACAAATGCTAAAATTTCATGGTCGATAAAGGATGTTACGGGGATTGTGTTAGCTAAAGGAAATTTCGCTAAAAAGACTTTGCCCGTTACAAATTGTATTCAAATCGGGAATATTAGGTTTGAGCTGAATACGATTAAAAAAGCTGCTAAACTTAATTTAGAAGTTGTTATCGATGGTACTGAGTTTGCTAACGATTGGAGTTTCTGGGTTTATCCGGCAGAACTTCCTAAATTGAAAACAAACTTTTACTACACCAATAAATTGGATGAACAAGCCAAAAAGGTTTTAGATGAAGGGGGAACTGTATTTTTAAATGCCGCAGGAAAAGTGGTAAAAGGTAAAGAAGTGGTACAAACATTTTTACCTGTTTTTTGGAATACTTCGTGGTTTAAAATGCGTCCTCCGCATACTTTAGGTATTCTTTGCGATCCGAAAAATCCTGCCTTTGCTAATTTTCCTACCGAAAGTTATAGTAATATGCAATGGTGGGAGATTGTAAATAAAGCGCAGGTAATGAATCTGGAAGATTTTCCTTCAGGATTTAAACCGATTATTCAGCCGATAGATACCTGGTTTTTAAACCGCAGATTAGCTTTGGTTTTAGAGGCTAGAGTTGGCAAAGGAAAACTTGTGGTTTCAAGCGCTAATCTTAGTCCCGATTTGAAAGATGCACCTGCAGCACAACAATTATATTTCAGTTTACAACAATATATGTCATCTGATAAATTCAATCCTAAATATGAAGTTGCCTTTAATACGGTGAAAGATATATTCGAAAGCCCTTCAAAATTACAATTTGATACTTTTACAAAGGATAGTCCGGATGAATTAAAACCTAAACCAAAATCTAACTAAATAAAAATATTTGTTATCGTAAGGTGTTAAAATCTTACTCGTAAAAAAAAAATGCTTCGTGCACGATAATAATAATTTAAATATACCACAGATGAAAAAAATAAGCATAACTGCAATTTTAATTTCAACTTTAATAACCCAGCTGGTTTTTGCACAGAAACTTCCAAAAAAGAAAGAAATTTTAAAAGTTCTTAAATCGACCAATGTTTACTTTATGAATAAGTGGCCCGATGCCGGAAAATCTATATTTACCAATAGAGAAAGGCCCAGTAATATCTGGACAAGAGCCGTTTATTACGAAGGTTTGATGAAGCTTTATGAAATTCACCCTAAAAAAGAATATTATAATTACGCTGTTCAATGGGGAGAAAAACATAATTGGGGTTTAAGAAACGGTATAAAAACGCGTAATGGTGATGATCAGGCTTGCGGGCAAACCTACATTGACTTATATAATATTGATAAAAAACCTGAACGTGTAAAAGATATTAAGGCATCGATGGATTTGATGATTCAATCGGGTAAGGTTAATGATTGGACCTGGATTGATGCTTTGCAAATGGCTATGCCTGTTTTTGCTAAACTCGGTAAATTGTACAACGATAATAGCTATTACGAATACATGTATAAAATGTATCTCCACAGCAAAAATATCGAAGGTGGCGGTTTGTATAATGCGAAAGATGGTCTTTGGTGGCGAGATAAAGATTTTGTTCCACCATATAAAGAACCAAATGGCGAAGATTGCTATTGGTCGCGTGGTAACGGATGGGTAATTGCCGCATTCGTTCGAGTTTTAGAAACTATGCCTAAAGATGCTATAGGATACGATGAGTATTTAAAAACTTATCATGAAATGATCAAAGCTTTAGTTCCTTTACAGCGTGTAGATGGTTTTTGGAATGTGAGCTTACATGATCCAAATCATTTCGGAGGCAAAGAAACTTCGGGTACCGCTTTGTTTGTTTACGGTATGGCATGGGGCGTTAATCAAGGTATTTTAGATAAGGCAACTTACCTCCCAATTATATCCAAAGCCTGGAACGGAATGACAAAAGATGCAGTTCAGGAAAATGGATTTATTGGTTTTATGCAAGGAACAGGCAAAGAACCAAAAGATGGGCAGCCAGTAAGTTATACAAGCATGCCAGATTTTGAGGATTATGGCTTAGGGTGTTTTTTATTAGCAGGAACAGAGGTTTATAAGTTGAAAATTTAGTGGTTATAAAAAGCCCTTGCAGAGATAAAGTTTAATCTATAAAAAATGAAAATTGCATTTAAAATGAAGCTTAAACCAGGTTTCGGTGAAGAGTATACAAGGCGTCATAATCAGATTTGGCCGGAGTTATCTGCTCTTTTAAAAGAAAATAGCGTGAGTGATTATTCGATATTCTTAGACGAAGAAACAGATACACTTTTTGCCGTTCAACAGCAAAACGGAAACTCGTCACAAGATTTAGGTGCAAACGAAATTGTACGGAAATGGTGGGCATATATGGCCGATATTATGGAAGTAAATGCTGATAATTCTCCTAAAAGTATTCCTTTAGAAATGGTTTTTCATCTCGACTAACAATACACATGAAAAAAGTTTTCTTGCTAATTTTAGCTGGTATTTTCTTTAGTAATTTAGTTCAGGCACAATCTTCTGCCAAAGGGATGCTTAACTGGCCAAAAGTTGAAAATCAAATGAAACCATGGACAAGATGGTGGTGGATGGGAAATGCAGTTGACGAAAAAAATCTTGATTATGTTTTGCAGCAATATAAAGATGCTGGTTTGGGTGGGGTTGAAATTACGCCAATTTATGGTGCTGTTGGTTTCGAACAACAATACCTTCAGTTTTTATCTCCTCAATGGATGAATGCGCTAAATTATACTGTTAAAAAAGCCAATATTTTGGATATGGGCGTAGATATGAACACCGGCACAGGCTGGCCATTTGGTGGTCCGCAGGTAAAACCCGAGTATGCTGCAACGAAGTTGATTATCCAGAATTATAAATTAAATGGAGGAGAAAAATTAACTGAAAAGATTAAGGCGAAAGAAGCTAAGCAAGATTTTGCTGTACTTCAGGCGGTTACGGCTTATGGCTCGGAAGGAGAAACAGAAGATTTACTTTCTGCTGTTCAAAAAGATGGTTCTTTAAACTGGTCGCCAAAATCTGGAGTTTGGAACATTTATGCAGCTTTTGCCGGTAAAACCAGGCAGATGGTAAAACGTGCTGCTCCAGGTGGAGAAGGATTTACGCTTGATCATTTAGACAAAAAATCAGTTGATGTTTATTTAAAATGGTTTACAGATTCATTTAATAATAAACCGCAAGGAGTGCGGTCGTTTTTTAATGATAGCTATGAAGTTTATGGTGCAACATGGACTCCAACTTTTTTTGCCGAATTTAAAAAGAATAGAGGATATGACCTTGCTAAACATATTATGGATTTAGTTAGCAAAGATTCTACCAACGAAAGTATTGCCCGTTTAAAGTCTGATTACCGGGAAACAATGGACGAATTGCTATTAAATAATTTCACTAAAAACTGGACTAACTGGGCACATGGACTTAAATCTTTAACTAAAAATCAATCTCATGGTTCGCCGGGGAATTTACTTGATCTCTATGGAGCCGTTGACATTCCTGAAACCGAAACTTTCGGTTCGAGTGCTTTTGCAATTGCCGGGCTTCGTAGAGATTCTGCCGATATCAGAAATGTGGATCCAGATCCCATTATGAGTAAATTTGCTTCATCGGCAGCACACACAGGAGGTAAAAAATTGGTTTCATCAGAAACATTTACTTGGCTCACCGAGCATTTTAAAACTTCGTACTCACAGTGTAAACCAGAAGCTGAAAACCTATTTCTTTCGGGTATAAATCATATATTTTATCATGGTACAACCAATTCACCGGCAAATATTCCATGGCCTGGCTGGTTGTTTTATGCATCAATTGAAATGAATCCCAACAATAGTTTGTGGCCCCAGGCTCAAGGATTGAACAATTATATTGCCCGTTGCCAATCGATGCTTCAAATAGGAAAACCAGAAAATGAGCTGCTAATTTATTGGCCAATTTATGATATTTGGAACAATGCAAAAGGACTAGATATGGCCTTAAAAGTACACGATGTAGATGAATGGCTGCATCCAACTGCTTTTTACAAGTTATCGCAAGATTTAACAAAGGCGGGTTATTCCTTTGATTTTGCATCCGATAGATTATTGAGTAACACGGTTACCAAAGTTAACGAGTTGCAGACAGCGCAAAACGCATCACCCTATAAAGTATTAATTGTACCTTCAAGTTACTTCATAAATCTTCAAACTTTAGATAATATTATCAAACTGGCTAATGATGGTGCAACTGTTATTTTTCAGGCATTGCCAAAAGATGTTCCGGGCTTAAATGATTTGGAGAATAGAAGAGCAAAGCTTAAAGCTACCTTATCAAAATTTATTTTTGCTCAGTCTGGCAACGAAATTTTAACGTACAAAATAGGCAAAGGGCAAATTTTATTGACTGAGAATATTAGAATGGCACTCGCTCAGGATTCTATTAAAAGAGAAGAATTAACGGATACAGGTTTAAAGTTTATCAGAAGGAAAAATAATGAGGAAACCATTTATTATTTAGTAAACCATACCGCCAAAGATATTGATACTTATTTACCTATAAATAGCATTGGAAAGATGACTTTATTAGATCCTCAAAATGGAATGATTGGCACAGGTGCCATGCAAGGCAATAAGGTTCGTGTTCAGATTAAATCTGGGGAAACACTTTTTCTTAATGTTTCAACCAACCAATTACAAAACATAGCCTGGAATTACCTAAATAAAGAAGGAAAGAAAATCGATTTAAACAACTCGTGGTCACTGCATTTTACTGCTGGCGGACCAGAGATTCCTGCTAGCCAGAAACTGGATAAGCTTGTTTCATGGACTGAATTGAAAGAACCTAAACTTGCAGCCTTTTCAGGAACTGGAGTTTATACATCAACATTTACGTTGGCTTCAAAAACGGGTAAAGAGTATATTTTAAATCTTAATCAGGTTAATGAAAGCGCAAAAGTTTGGATTAACGGAAAGGAAGTAGGTATTTTATGGAGTATTCCTTTTCAAACCAGAATTGGCAAATACCTGAAAACAGGAAATAATACCATAAAAGTAGAAGTGGTTAACCTTATGGCTAATCGCATTCGCGAAATGGATATTAAAAAAATTCAATGGAGGAATTATCACGAAATCAATTTTGTAAACATTGATTATAAACCTTTTGATGCCTCGAAATGGTCTTTAATGCCATCAGGATTAATTGGACCGGTAACAATAACGCCTTATTATTGATTAAATAATATTTATTTTATTCGTCATTCCCATGAAAATGGGAATCGTAATGCAACAGTAACGGTTCTTAAATTAGTTTCTACTAAAGCATTATGATGCGCAGTTTAGCTAACGTCGACGTTCTATAAACGGATATTTTTAACGATCTAAGATCTAAGAAAACCTAAGCTGCTCCATGGTCCGTGTCTTAACAGAGCATAATCATTCATTCACTTAGTTTACTTACCGTTGGTGTCATTTATGTTGATTTTTATGAAATAAATTAACCCTCAGCATGACGAAAGCTCAATCATTTTTCCAATAATTGAGCTTTCGTTATATATTATTTTTTAGCGGATTTTACCACCCTGGATTTTGTAATGCTTGCTTTTGGGTTGATGATAAAGCCGAACCATTACTTTTAACCACATCTAAAAATGATTGTGGAATAGGGCGAAGGTAATCTTTAGTAGCAACAGGTTTAGCCTCCGTATTAAAGGCTGCGGTTCTGGCAACTAAAGTTTTGGTTCTGGCTAAATCTTCCCACCTCATTAGCTCGCCCATTAATTCTCTTGAACGTTCGTTTAAAATAAATGCAATGAATTTATCAGTTTGTGAAGAGGCCCCGATTTTATCATAAAAATCCTTATTAGAATTGAAAACATCTGCTTCACTATTTAAGTGCATTGATGTTAACGTGTTTGCATTGGTTACCGGAATATTGTTCGATTCGAAATAAGTATTTTTGTCAGAATATGAAGATAATGCAGTTGCATTTGTAGCAGGATTTGTTTTGTATGAAACTCCACCGTCTACATATGATTCTCTGTTTTCTCCATCTTTATATGCAGCTCGATCTCTAATTTTATTTAAATACGTAACGGCCATTGCAAATTGTCCTAATCTTCCATGAGCTTCAGCCGCAATAAGGTAGGTTTCAGCCAAGCGAGCTAAAATACCATCGCGTTGACCAAATTGGGAAGCAACTAAGTTCCTAGAACCATCCATAAATTTAGATAATGCAACAAACTGGCTTACACCTGTATTTCCATGGGCATTTAAATAACTTTGCGATTCGCCAGAAAAGTAACGCACAAACATGCTTGGTTTACGGCGACTAATATCAGTACTTAACGTTGCACTTGCAGTGGCAGGCGTATATCTGGTATCCCCTGCATTATTAACAATGTATAAAACAGATTCTTCGCCACCAACAAATTTAGCCTGACCAACCTGAGCCGGGGTAGGTGCAGTAGCCGCTGTCCATTTAGGTGCACTCGCAGGATTGTTGCTTACATATCGTGTTTTAAAGCTTTTCCAAAATCTCGAGTCATTTACACGGTCAAATACATCCAAAGCATAATCTGTAGATCTTAATCTTTGGAATTCACGCCCGCCGGCCAAATCACGAACCATGCCAGGCAAAGTTTGATAAATTGAAGGATAGTAAAGATGAATTTGGTTACCGTAACGGCCTTGAGTTGTTATGTTGTTTGAAAATTGTGCAGCTAAAATAATTTCTTTGTTTGTCTCATTTGGTCCATCAACAGTAGTAAAATTCCAAAGGTCGCTAAAATTTGTTGCAAGCGTTAAACCGCTGCTGTTAATTACAAGATCGGCAAATTTAACTGCATTTTGCAAATCAGCAGTCTTGGTATCCGTATTCCAGTCATTGTTAATTTCGCTTGCACGGAATAAGTAAGCTTTAGCTAAAAAGTGCGCAGCAGCCCATTTTGTAATTCTGCCGTTTTCGCTAACAGTTGCCGGAAGTAAATCGTAGGCTTGGGTAAAATCGGCAATTACCTGGTTATAAACTTCCTTAGCCGTATTTCTGCTAAATTCTTCCTGAACTGTTTCCGATGGTTCAAGTTTTAAAGGTACTCCACCGTATTGTTTTACAAGTTTAAAGTAATCAAAAGCCCGCATAAAATACCCTTCACCTAAGCGGGCATTTTTATTTGTGCCTTCATAGTACACAGGTACATTTTTAATCACAATGTTTGCAGAGTTAATATTACCATACATATTATCCCACAATGCGGCAATATCTCCAGAAAGTGAATTAAAATTTCCATCATAAGAATTAAACATTTGCTCGGTTCTATCGCCTCCTACTGTAAATTCATCTACCCCGTAATTGGTTGTAGTATATGCCCAGGTATAGTTAAAATGAAATTTCAAACTTTGGTACATTCCAATAACTAATCCATCCAAACCTAATGTTGTTTGAAAATCAGCTGTGTTATGCGAATTTATAACTTCTTCGTCTAAAAAACTTTTTTTACAAGAAGTCGGGACAATCAGTAGTACGGTCAATAGAACTGCCCCTGATATTAAATTTATAATCTTTTTCATAATCATTTTCTCTTTTTGCTAAAAGCTAGCGTTAATTCCAAATACAAAACCTCTGTTAAAAGTAGAACCACCCAAATCTGGGTCAATCCAGCTCACATTCGAGTAAATTAAGCCCGGGTTTATCGCTTGTGCATAAACTCTTAATCTTGATAGCGTAAGTTTTTTTGCAATGCTCGAATCAAAATTATATCCAAGGGATATATTTCTTATTTTAATGAAAGATGCATCCTGATAATTTAATGCACTGATGTACTGATCTCCGGCTGCACTAGCATAGTTTGGTGCAGGGTATGAATTTGTTGGGTTCGTTGGTGTCCAGTAATCGACAACTCTTTGTGCAAATCGGCCTTGTAAAGCCTCTGCGCCTGTTTGGATTAAGAAGTTGTATCTGGCAATAATAAAAATCGAAAGATCGAAACCTTTGTAGCTAAAGCTGTTGGTAAGGCCACCTGTCCAGCTAGGGTTATAGTGACCCAATATTTGACGGTCATTATTGGCATCAATTTTATAATCACCATTTAAGTCTTTAACTTTTACACTACCCGGGCTGAAAGTTACTCCATTTGCTTTGTATTTAGCAATTTCAGCTAAATCAGCAGGTGTGTTTTGCCAGATACCCTCTTTCACAAAATCGTAAGCAACGCCATTTCTCTGTCCAATAAAGAAACGATCATTAACCATGTCACCGTTATCAAGCTGTACAATTTCATCTTTACTCATAGAGAAATTTAAGGTAGATTCCCATCTAAAGTCATCGGTTTTAAGATTTACAGTATTCAAAGTTAAATCAAGCCCTTTGTTTTTAGTGGATCCAACATTATCGTATGAAGTTGTATAACCATTAACTGAAGCAATTTTTTTAAGTAAAATAAGATCCGTTGTTTTTGATTTGTATAGATCCAATGAACCACTGATTCTTCCTTTTAAGATATCAAAATCTAAACCGAGATTATATTGTAGTGTTTTTTCCCAGCTTAACAGCTTATTTGGTAGTGGGATAGGACTAGCTAGAGAAGCATCGGATGATACGTAACCAGTTTGAGCAGAACTTCCAAATGTATAAGTTAGTGGTTGCAACAATCCTAATGTACTTCCAATATCAACAGATGAATTTCCTGTACTACCTACACCAATTCTCAGTTTCAATTGGTCAACCCATTTAATGTTTTTCATGAAATCTTCCTGATCAAGTCGCCATGCTAGAGCAGCTGATGGGAAAAAATCCCATTTGTTACCTGCTGCAAGTTGCGAAGCGCCATCCCAACGAGCTGAAGCTGTTAAAAGATATTTACTATTGAAACTATAATTACCCCTAACCATGTATGAGGCTAATGTTGATCTTCTTAAATCTGTATTAAATCCATCTAGGCCCGTTATGTTAGCTGTATTCAAGCCATACCAAAGCGAAGCTGGAAGTGATATTTTGCTCCCGGTTAATGATGATGATTCTTCTCGGAAAGAAGAAGAACTTTGAAGAAATGTTAAACCGAAATCATGTTTGTTAATGGTTTTATTATAATACAACAAATGATCTAAAGTGTATGCAAAGCGATTACTCTGATTTAGCTGTGCATAATTATTGATTGAGCCAGGAACACCTGCATCACGATTTACAGATTTTGCATCTTGGTATCTTCCATTATAAAAGTTAGAGAAATCGGGGCCGAAGTTGATGCGATATTTTAAACCTTTTAGGATGTTAACTTCTGCAAAAACAGAACCAAGTGTTCTTAAAGTTTTTCTTAAATTAATATTGTAATCTGCTTCTAGTATTGGATTTTGAATGTTTATGTCTCCTCCTGGTAGATTAATTCGGTTGCCATTGGCATCAAAAGGAATAGCCATAGGCAACATGCCACGTGCCGCAGCGTAAATACTACTAGCGCCTGATGCACTCGCTGCCTGAAAACCGTAGTTTTGTAAACTATAAGTTGCATTTAGGTTTGCGCCCATTCTAAACCATTTAACAGGATTAATTTCGATGCTTACCTTGCTGCTATACCTTTCGAAATCCTGACCCAGTTGCGTTCCTTCCTGGTTAAGATATCCGAACGACCCATAGGCTTTAATTTTGTCGGTACCTCCGCTCACACTTAACACATGATCTTGAGTAACTCCAGTTCTGGTAACTAGATCACCCCAATCCGTTGTTGGAACTAAATCTCCGTTAAAAACTCCATTTACCCATCCCTTATCAACATTTTCAAGCATGTAGGGATCTTGCTTGAAAATTTCTCTATCTGCGGCTTGTGTAGCAACTAACGGATAGGCGTATATTGATGGGGTAGTAGTTCCATTAACCGAATTAAGGTAAGCAGTTCTGCGGTATGCATCTCTACGAAACTCAATATATTGCCCTGAGTTCATTATGTCGGCTCTGTCATTCAGTGTTTCAATGGTAGCTGTACCAACATAATCCATTGTTAATCTGCCTGCTTTACCTTTTTTAGTTGTTACCAAAACCACACCATTAGCACCTCTAGAACCATAAATTGCGGTTGCAGATGCATCTTTTAGAATATCAATTGCCTCTATATCGTTTGGGTTAATAGCGTCTATTCCTCCTGCTTGTAATGGAATTCCATCTATCACATATAAAGGAGAATTGCTTGCGGTTAACGACCTTACTCCACGAATTAGAATGCTTCCTAACTGACCCGGACGCTCATTTGAGGTAATGTCGACCCCCGCGGCCTTACCTTGTATGGCCTGTAAAGCGTTAGTAACTGGTCTTGATCTTATTTCTTCCGCCCCGATGCTTACAACTGCTCCGGTAAGGTCACTTTTTTTAACTGCGTTGTAACCAACAATTACAACTTCATCCAAATCATTGTCGGCACTTTTGATTTGTATTGTAATGTTTGAACGACCATTTACCACAACTTCCTGACTGGTATATCCAACGTAAGAAACTACTAAAATCGGGTTTGTCATTCCGGTAGGTATTACGATTGAAAATGCGCCATTAGCATCAGTAGATGTGGTAAGGTTAGTGTTTTTTAATTTAATGACAGCGCCAACTACGGTTTCTCCTTTTTCATCCGTAATTTTTCCTTTAACTGTTTCATCAATGTTTTTAAGCTCTTTTTCTACAATTCGAATTGTTTTCTTTAAACCAATTGCTCCACTAGCCGGGGCAAATGTAATGAGCAAAAGGAGCACGGAAAGACTTGTTGTAAGGAGTTTTTTTCTCCCTGCTAAATCTCTCAGATAAAGTGATTTGGTTTGTAAATTAAAATACATAGTTTTTAATTATTGAGTATGATTATTTGGTTAGTTATTTACAGCATTGGTTAAATAGATGCTCTAATTTTTTATTGATTGAAATTGAATAAGCATAAATTAGTCTTTTCGATAATCTCAACTGGATTAATCGCTTTTTTGATTCGCCAGACCAACTAGCGGGATAAAATAAAAAGTATTAGTTTATTCATTCATTTGGATATTTGGTTAAATTCGATACTATGTTAAAGGTTTTAATGTAGGTATGCATTCTGTCCCATCCTGTTTTGGCCGCAAATAACGGAGAATTAGATTCGTTTTTAATACACGTTATATTATCGTTGCTGCTTTTTGATTTGAGACAATAAATAGGTAGCCTACATTATGATATTTGGTTAATCAAATGTTCACAGTTTGAAAGATTATTTAGATTTATATAATATTCTAACAACTGTTTTCAGACGGGTATTTTGTATGAACTATTTCGTAACCTGGAATGTTTCTTGAAAGTAATTAGATCGGGAAAAATCAGGGTATTCCTTCTAAGATTATTAGTCTTGCTCATAATGCGATATTTTGATTTGGTTATAAGTCTAAAATTACCGGATATTTAATGCCTTAAGCAGTAATTTTTCGTCAATAATTCGGTAAAAAACCGTCATTACCACATTTATTTTTTTGTAGCTATTGAATCATCTTGGCTTAATTTAATATATTTGAAACACTTCTTTTATCCAATCTTTTCCTAAAATAATCCTTTGGGTATATCCACATTAAAAAAGAATGGTTAAATTTTAACCAGATTTTAAAGACTTTTATTCTGTATGAGCTGTAGTAAGGTGTTTTTTTTTCTAAGTTTGATTTTTCTATTTGCAGAGACTTCGGCTCAACGATTAGATCTTAAATTTGAACATATAACATCAGAAAATGGACTTCCACAAAATACCATACATGGAATCATAAAAGATAAATATGGATTTATGTGGTTTGGAACCTGGTCGGGGCTTTGCCGATACGATGGTTACAAGTTTAAAATTTATAGTTACGATAAATCCGATCCCCGTAGTATTATTAACAACCGGATACACAATATTGTAAAAGATAAGAACGAAGATCTTTGGATACTAACTTTTAATGATTCTATTGTAGTTAAATATAATTACCTAAAGGATGATTTCGATAGGATACCAATCAATAAAGTGCCTGCAAAATTTTTGCAATCAATGTCAAGATTTGACCATTACCGCTCCGTTGATGTAAGATACCGTGGCTGGCAATGGAGGATAGATTCCGCATCAAATACGCTGATACAAACAGATTTAAAAACTAAAACATCAAAAGTAATTACCTCAAATCCTTCGGGACGCTGGTCTTTAAATGATTCTTATGTGGCCGATATCTATTTAGATAATCAGGATATTTTTTGGGTAGGTACTTATGGAAATGGTATTAATAAAGCTAATTTAAACTCAAAACCATTTAATTACTATAACCACGATCCGCAGAATAATAAATCCGTAGTTGATGATAATATTAATGCACTTTTTAAAGATAAGAGCGGAAATTTTTGGATTGGAACCAGAAATAAGGGGCTGTCAGTAATTCGTCCGGGCAAAAGCACTGTTCATCTGCAACATGTTTCGGGCGATAAACGAACGATTGGCAGTGATCAGATCCGAAATATTTTTTGTGATTCAAGAGGTTATGTTTGGATTGGTCATAAGGATGGACTTGATGGTTTTTCTAAAGATAATTATACAAATGTTAGGCATTTCGATGATCTGGATCTTGATGGGAATGCAGTTTATGGTATCTGCGAGGATAAAAAAGGAGATGTTTGGTTTGCTACCTGGCGTGGTATTTACAAGTACATAACAAGTAAGAATAACTTCATTAAATTAAAGCCTTCTCAGCCATTGCCACTACTAAGGTCGAGGGTAATTTTTCAAGATCATTTTGGTCAGATTTGGGTTGGTACTGATGGTACAGGGCTTTATGTATTTAAAGAAAATGGTGCGGAAGAAATAATGCTTATCAATAGGTTCGATGAAAAATTAGGAAAAAATACAATTAGCGACAATAGAATTTACACTGTTTTTGAAGATAGTGACAATAAAATTTGGATTGGAACGGGGAATGGTCTTGATCGGTACGACTCAGTTAGCAAAACTTTCAAACATTTTAGGGTAGGACCAGGCGGACTTCTAAACTCCACAATTTCGGCAGTTCTAGAAGATAATCAGGGACAATTATGGGTTAGTCATAAAAAGGGTATCTCTGAAATTAACCGTACTAATTTCAAAATAATAAATTATACCCCAAAAGATGGTTTGCAAAGTAATGAATTTGTAGAAGGAGCAGCTTTTAAAGATAATAGCTCAGGAATGCTCTATTTTGGTGGAACAAGTGGCTATAACTCATTTCAGCCAGGAGAAATATTTCCCGATACAACTTCAGCCAGAATAGTTTTAACAGAATTACAGGTGTTGAACAAATCTGTCGACGTAGGAGAGAAAGTGAATGGAAAAGTAATCCTCACGCACCCACTTTATCTAAGCGATTCTATTAATCTTGGCTACAAAGACCGAAGCTTTGCTATTGAATTTGCAGGCTTACATTACGCGGCTCCAGAAGGAAACAAATATGCTTACATGTTAGAAGGTTTTGATAAAGAATGGATATATATAGATGCTTCTAGAAGGATTGCTTCGTATTCTAACCTAGAACCTGGTAGTTATTTATTTAAAGTAAAAGGTGCAAATGGTGATGGTATCTGGAACATGAAAACTACTAACTTACGTATTTTGATTACTCCGCCATTTTGGGCGAGTATATGGGCTTATCTCATTTATACTTTGTTGCTAGTTTTAGCGGCCTATATTTATCACTATTACACCACTAAACTGGCCAGAATCCGTACAGAATTATCGTACGAACTGATAATACATGAAAAGGAAAATGAATTACATCGCAATAAGTTGGATTTTTTTACAAATATTTCTCACGAAATAAAAACGCCTTTATCTCTAATATTAGCACCAATTGAAAGTCTGTTAAAAATGCCTTCCTCGTCTACACAGGTATCTTCGCAACTCTCAACTATGAAAAGTAATGGTGACAGGCTCTTGAATCTTATTAATCAACTTCTAGATTTTAGAAGGCTTGAAACTGGTAATGATATTCTTAAAGTTGAATATGGGGATCTGGTGAAGCTCGTTAGTGACATTACAAATTCGTTTAGGGAAGCCGCAGAGCTACGGGGTATTCATTTGCGTTTTGATTCTATAGTTTCAAACGGGCTTTCCCGTTTTGATAAAGATAAAATCGAAAAAATACTTTATAATTTAATCTCCAACGCTATTAAATTTACCAAAGATGGAGGCTTAATAGAGGTAAGATTAAAAAAGTCACTTTTTAATGGAGAAGAGCTTATAGATCTTTCTGTTTCGGATAATGGCATAGGTATTTCAAAACAAGATTTACAAGAGATTTTCAAGCCATTTAAAAGAGGAGAAATAAAATTTGCAAAAGGCACTGGCTTAGGTTTAGCTTACACAAAATCGCTTGTTGAACAATATCGCGGTAGTATTGATGTTGAAAGTCTACAAAGTATTGCGGGTGCAAATATGACTACCTTTTCCGTAAAACTTCCATGGCATAACGCAACTGGCGAAAATGTTATTGATAATGATTTTGATGCTTTGCCGATTTACCAAAACGAGGCCGAAGAAATAATGCTGACGAGTGCGGAGATTAAGGAAGGTGATTCGCGTTCTAAAATTCTTTTAGTGGAAGATAATATCGAGATGAGGCAATATTTAAAAGACTTTTTAATTGAAAAGTATTTTGTATTTGAAGCCTCGAACGGCGTAGAAGGGCTTCATATTTCGGAGAAACATGCTTTAGACTTGATAATTAGTGATGTTATGATGCCCGAAATGGATGGATTAGAATTTTGTAAAATTTTAAAAAATGATCCTAACACCAGCCACATACCAGTAATTTTACTCACAGCAAGAACCCTTATCGAACTTCAACTAGAAGGACTTGGGGTTGGTGCTGATGATTATATTACAAAGCCATTTAATTTATCTATACTTTACTTAAAAATCAACAACATTTTACAATCTAATGAACGGTTAAGAGAGCGTTTTAAGGCTAATGTAATTATTGAGCCTTCTAGTTTTAATCCGGTTACACCAGATGAGAAACTTTTGAAAAAACTTTTAGAATATGTTGAAGATAACATCAGTAATCCTGATTTAAATGTTGATAGTATATCTGAACACATATTTGTGAGTAAAACGCAGTTATATAGAAAAACCAAAGCATTAACCGGACTAACAACGGTGGATCTTATCCGTCAGATAAGGTTAAAACGAGCCCAACAACTCTTAACAACCAAAAACTTTAATATTAATGAAATTACCTTTATGGTAGGCTTCACAGATGCGAATTATTTCAGAAAATGTTTTAAAACGGAGTTCGGAATGTCTCCTTCGGAATTTGTAAAAACACAAGATTTCTCAGAATAAAAAAATATAAAGTCATTTAAAAATGCGTACCACCTAGCGTGAATTTCTGCTGTGGAATAATTTTACTTGTTTTTTGACTGTTTATTACCCCTGCAAAAAATATATGTAAGCTACTTTTGAAAAGTAGAGTGTATGTAGCTTGATAAAGATTATAGTTCTCTGCAGTAATTACTAACCAGATCAAAACTTACTTCGTTATGGGCAACTATCCTTTAAATTTTGCTTGTGCTACTTTTGGCGCTCGGCATCTCTTAAATTATTTTCAGAAAATAAATATTTCTTTAGCTGAGCATACTCATCAAAGGTTTTAATTTTTACAAGGGTTTTAACAAAATTAAATAGCATTTGCTTTTATAAGACCATTTTTTTAAAATCAAAATAATCCTCAATTCATTTTCAAATTATTTTTTAATACACATAACATGAGGTCATTTTTACTAACCAGTATTATATTATTCCTTTTTGCAAAAAATGTAAATGCACAGGAGTTCTTAATAACTGATTATGGCGCAGGGAAAGATAGCACATTACTAAGCACTGCTGAGATACAAAAAACAATTGATGATGCTTTTGCCAAAGGTGGAGGCACAATTGTGGTTCCAAAAGGAACCTTTCTTGTGGGAGCGCTATTTTTTAAAAAGAATACGAAACTTAAATTATTAAAAGGTGCAGTTTTAAAAGGTAGCGATGACATAAAACAATATCCATTTATCCCATCCAGAATGGAAGGCGTTAAACAAGATTACTTTGCTGCATTGATAAACGCTTACAAGGTTGATGATTTTTCGATAAATGGGCCGGGTGAGATAAATGGAAACGGGCATAAATTTTGGGTGGCATTTTGGCACCGTAGAGATTCTTTAAAAAAAATAGGTAAAGAAACAACAAATCTTGAAGTGCATCGACCACGTTTGATTTTTATTTGGAAAAGCGATAATGTAGCCATTAAAAATGTTAAGCTTCGTAATTCAGGCTTTTGGACTACGCATCTTTATCAATGTAATAATGTTACCATCGATAGCTGTGATATACGTTCTCCATTTAAGCCGGTTGCCGCCCCATCAACTGATGGGGTAGACCTTGATGTTTGTAAAAATGTTGTAATTAGTAACTGTTATATTTCTGTTAATGACGACGCAATTGCCATTAAAGGCGGTAAAGGCCCAACTGCACACAAGCTTGAAGAAAATGGTCCTGTTGAAGATATTTTAATAGAAAACTGCACATTCGGACCCGCACATGCCAGTGTAACTTTAGGTAGCGAAAGTATTTATGTTAATAATCTTACCATAAGAAACTGTAAGGTTGAAAATGACTGCCCACTACTTAATTTAAAAATGAGACCAGATACCTATCAGGTTTTTGAAAATATAAAAGTTGAAAACATTTCGGGAAGATGCGGTTCAATTATCAGTATAAAACCATGGAAACAATTCTTTGACTTAGGTTCAAGTAATGAAAAGCCTTTCGGAACGGTAAAAAACATTAGTATCTCTAATATAAATGTAAGCTGCCAAAATTTAGGTTACATACAAGGAAACAAACAAGATCTTGTCTCGGGGATAAGAATAAAAAATATCAAAGCAGTTTCCAAATCAAATTCGTTCAATACTAAATATAGTGATGTAAAATTTGAAAATATTGTTGTTAACGGAAAGCTTCTTGAAAGGAGTCAATTAACCGCTTCAGAACAGATGCCTAAAGGATTTTAAATAGTGTTTTGGAAATAAGTTTTTATAAAAGAAATTATAGGAAAATTTATGAATTCGCATCAGCTTGTAAATAGTATTCATATTAATGAATATTCAGTTACTCCAAAATATCAGCAGGTAACTAATTTAATTTTGAATTTAGTGCAAACCGGAAAACTTTCGGTTGATATGGGTTTGCCATCAATAAACGAATTGAGCATAGCATTAGATATATCCAGAGATACCATAGAAAAAGGTTATAAATCTCTTAGAGATTTGGGAGTCGTTACTTCAGTGCCAGGTAAAGGTTATTATATTATTGAAAACGAAGGTAGAAAAAAACATAAAGTCTGCCTGATTTTAAATAAGTGGAGTGGTCATAAAAAAATAATTTATGATTCTCTCGCTGATGCATTGGGTGAACAAGCCAGCTTGGATTTAAATATCTACAATAATAGTTTTAACCTTTTTAAAAAGATAATTACAAGCAAAATAGATCACTATTCTCATTATGTAATTATTCCTCCAGCTCAACAAAATATGCAAGAGGCAATAGAAATTATTCAAGCCATTCCCCAAGAAAAGTTAATTATTCTAGATAAACTTTCTCCCCAATTTAAAGGTATAAGCAGTACCGTTTACGAAGATTTCGACAGGGATATCTTCTGTGCTCTGGAAAAGGCGCTGAATGTACTTTCAAAATATAACAAGTTGAATATTATTTTCCCTTCGAAATTTTAGATGGCTTAAAGAAGTTTTGCTTGAAATATGGTTTCAAATCTGAAGTCATTGGAACGTTGGGTAATAAGAAGCCCAGTAAAGGTGAAGTTTTTATATTATCTTATTTGAGATAGTTTAGTTGAAATCGTAGAAGAGGTCTCTTTATTTAAATTTAGTAACTGGTAGGGATATTAAAGTGAGGAGAGTTGTTTTTGAGGATCATTTAGCCAAAAGCTTTGTATGGCCTACATGGCAAAAATTATTGGCTGATCTCAAAAAGAAAAGAGGGCAAACGGGTTTGGTACTTTTTACCAAATGGCACAGATTCAGCAGAAATGCTTATCAAAGGTATAAACAAATCGAAGGAGACAACTATATTTTCACTCGATATGCTCCCTTTGCGTAGGTTTTTGATATGTCCAAAATGCGGATGTATGCTATCAGGTAGTGCATCAAAAGGTTACAGCAAACACTATAACTATTATCATTGCTTTTCAAAATACGGGGTGAGATATAACCCTGGAAAAGTCAATAAGCTGTTTGTGGAGGAATTTAAAAAATACAATGTAGACTGCATTATTCAAAAACATCCACGAAACCTATTTGGAGGCAGATTCGGAAGGGAAAAGAAGATTAATCAGTTCGATCTATCTCCAAAAACTCACTTTGATGGAACACAACATCGAACTGTTCGAATGAATGAGGCTGTGCGCTTTCCCGTTTGACTTGCCCATTATGGTAGCCGTCACTGGGCAGATTTCGAATTTTTTCTTGGCTGATTTGCAGGAATTGGCGAAAGTTGCAAATTATTTTAAAACTTAAGGGATCGTCCCTAGACAATTTTTGAACTGAAATTTGTAGGCTGGAAAAACCAATCTAGTTGACCCCGTTCCGCCAAATCTATAGTCGCAAGATAATTAATGATTTAATTCAAATGTAATTTCCGGTGGCATGGGATCAATAGGTTGCAGTTTGTCCATTATACCTTTGAATGAGGGAATCAGAGTAAATTCTTATTTTGATGTTGGTGACAGTAACGGTTTGGAGATTTCGAAACTAAAGCCAGTCGGTTTCGTAATAAAATGATCAGCTTAAGACGTTCATTACAAATGCCTCTAAACCGGCAGAGATTTTTTCGTGTATGGTCAATTCACCACGGAATCGCTTGGTCAAGGCTTCCGAAATTTCCAATCATCTCTTTATCGCAGGATTTTTTCAACATGAACCAAGGCCTCCTTTATATTCCCAGTTTGCGAAGCACTCAGATAAAATTGATATTCCATTCTGTCAATCAATGGATGTAAAAAGTTTATATGTGGTATCACTCCTTTATTTTGCTCAATAAATTCAAGCAGCCCTTTTTTACAGCATGAAGGTTTTCCTCATTCATATAACCCATATTCATCAAAGCTTCTGTTACCGCAGGTTCTAATCTGTCGAATTCGTCGCTATCTCGATTAAGCTTGGCTACCTTTAATAATTCTAATAATTTTGGGAGATAAGTGATATCGGTAATCTTCAATAGATTATTGGAATCATAATAGTAACCCATCTCAAACAAAGGTTGACCGAGAAGTTAGATAATCAGATTCTTCTTTATTGTATCCAAAAAAAGTTTTTTATAGGTATCCCCAATCATAATTTCGGATGAAACCCCTTTAAGTAAGACATGGTTGCCATTAATTGCCACTACTTTATCGAGGGCAATAATAAATGATTTCTGTACCCTCATAAAATGTTTAGTCGCCAACCTTACCTCTACATCCTTCAGTGTAATTAGCGATAGGGTACGTGTACCATTATGATGGAAAGCAACGTAATTTTTCATTCCCTTGATATAATCAATGTCATTGATGTTGATTTTGACCATCTTACTTTTGGACTGCGCCGTTACAATGAAATAGTCGTTATCTCTCTGTATCAGGGCATTATCTGCGTCTTTCTTGCCAATAAGTTTTTGAACTTTGGTTACAGCTTGTAGAAAACGTGCCAGTGGAACTGGTTTAACCAAATAATCAACAACATCGAGATCGAAACCGTCTGTTGCGAACTCGCGGTATGCTGTGGTGAGGACAAAATGATAGCCTGCATGACGGACGGTCTGTATAAATTCTATACCCGACAACTCAGGCATATTTATATCTAGAAATAAAAGATCAACCTGGTGGCCTTCTAAAAAGACGATTGCTTCGGCAGGATTGGTGAAACAGGCAATGAGGTTAAGCTGGCTAACGGACTTGATATAGTGTTTTATAACATCAATTGCATGCTCTTCATCATCGACAATAATGCAGTTTATCATTATATCGGATAGGGGTAAATTAGATTTTCGTTTATTATGGAATTGCGTTTTGTGTAGATATTGTTTTCAAAGCGAGTAGCTGTAGCCAGCTGCTCTATTTTTAGCTCGATAGTATAGTCCGCTTCTGTATCGAGGATGTCAATACTAAAACTTTTTTCATAAAAGTGGCTTAGCCTTTTTTTAATGTTATCCATTCCTATGCCACTTGAAAATTCTTTTGGCCCCTTTTTTTTCTTATTAAATGTTCTTAAGCAAATGCTGCCGCCTTCTCCGATATTCAGAACAACTGTAGCCGGATGTGCAGCGTCAGTACAAATACCGTGTTTTAAAATATTTTCGACAATGGTTATCAGGATCAAGGGTATAATCCGCACGCTATCAGTAGGTCCGTTAACCACAAAGTTTATCTGGAGCTTGTTATTAAACCGCAGCTGGTTAATTTTAATAACGTTTTTAATATGTTCTATTTCACTGCTGATCAGGGTCGTCTTGTCATCTTTATCAATCTCTAGTGAATATTTCATGATCTCACTTAATACCATAATTCCTTCCGAGAGTTCGTCCGATAAGGGAATTGATTTGGCATATAAGAAGTTTAAGGTATTATTCAAGAAGTGTGGATTTATCTGCGACCTTAAAAAAGCATATTCAGCTTCATATTTTTCTTTTTCCATTATGCGTTGCTTTCTTTCAGACTTAATGCTTTTCCTCATATAATAGTAACCGAACGAGAAAAAGGCATACATCAGAAAGAGCCAAAATACTTCAATACAGAATCTAAATGCGTCAAAGGGGGTGGCTGATGAGTTGATCTTATTGGGATGGATCAAAGGCGCAATAAAAAATTTATTTGAAAGCCAGAGTGAAATGGCAAGTACGTATATGGTCGAGAGTGATAATATAAGATTGAGCGTTTTTATCGGATGCAGGAATTTTATGTAAGCTAAAAAGCAGGCATAGAAGACCACCATGTTTGGGAAATGCGTAAAAAACATATCCAAAACATTAACTGAGAAATGCTTGGGGTTCCTGCCGAAATCCATTAGTGCCCCCAAAACCATATAGGATAGCCAAAATATGATGTGGTAGGCAATTGTTTTTTTGGTTTTTATACTATAACCCATATTTTAATTTTTTCGTACGTAATCAATCCAGTCGGAAATCCCTGCAGGGACTTTTACATCGGGTGCTATACCAATATTATCCAATGGATATTCTGGTAGGCGTAATGACTTACAAGCGGGATAATACAGGACAAAAAAGGAACAGGGCATCTTTGCCTTAATGAATTCAGTATAATCTATTGCTCCTCCGCTGTTTTCCCCATACAGCCTAACTTTTGTACTCTGTTTAGCCTCCAACAAAAAAAGTTCAGCTGCACTTCCAGTATTCCTGTTTACCATAACAGAAATGCGCTCTGGGTATTTTTCTACCGATGGAAGTTTGAGCGTATCAACAGGATAAATGGTATACAGACGGTCCTGATGATCCTTTAGCCTTTCCAAGCGTTCCCTAAAATATTTTTGCAGGCTATCGGATAATTCTGGATGAAGATTTGAATATCCGCCTTCAATATTATCTTTTGTAGCGAGTACCATGCCACCCTCTTTATGAATAGGGCTGGTATAAATATAAGGTATAAGTTTTTCATAAACTAAAACTGATCCTCCAGCATTGTTGCGCAAGTCAATGATAAGATGCTTTGTTTTTTTTAGTACCTGTTCATTCTGCTTAAGTAGTGTATCCATAACTTTGATAAACTCCAATGAAGCAAACGAGGGCAAGGAAAGAAGAGCGCCTTCCTTGTCTAAAACTTTAAATTTAGGTGAGAGATCGGCAGTTTTTATATTTGTGGACTTGGCAGGTAAATCGTCAGGATTTTTAACCCACTTGCCATAAATACCAAAATCGAGTGTATCCCTATTTTTGTATAACATCGGATAGGCATACGAATGGTCTTTTGTACGAAAATGTTTTGTTTGATACTTGCCAAGATTTTTTTGGATCTCAAATTTAATTTGGTGCGGCATCCAGTATATGTTGTCCGCTGTAATGGTGAAGGCAAGAAATGAATTTCTATTTTTATCATCCCTTATTATCCCGACACGATAACCGCCTGCAGTGTTGCCCCAGATTCCTTCAATGCTATCGATTCGTTTCTTGTTGGAAACCAAATAAACGCTGAAGTCCGTTTCGCTCCAGGAGACTTTTCTGTCGGCTGCGTAAAATTTACGGATCGAATCCGCAGAAAAGCCTGTAGCATCTATTCCTGCGGTCATGTGCTTATCCCTGAAAAAGCCCAGCCATTCCCTCATAAGAGAAGAACACTGGTACTTGTCTGACACTTTAGCCACTAAAGATAAACTGTCCGTAAAACGGTCAAATTTCTTCATGTTGGCAGGAGTGACTTTATCATAGAAACCAACGTAATTTTTTTTAACCTTTTTGACCATAAAGTCGAAGTTGATGGCACAGGAACAGTCATCTGCTTTAGCTTTGAGGGCAAGAGTAAAAAGAATAAGGGCACAAAGATAATTTTTCAACATAGGACTACTTATTTCTCAATTATAAGGAATAAGTATTAAATACCAGTCTGTGTTGGTATCTGGACGATTGTACAACCAGGATCAACGGAAGGTCCATCGGTTGCCTTCTGGGTTCCATTTCCACCTTTAACTGTTTGCATCTGCTGCTTGGTTAGATGCTCAACAGGCTTTCTTTTAAAAATAAACTGTACTTTTTTTTCTAATTTGTTTGTTTTCATGATGTTGTAGGTGATTATTTAATACTTTAAATGTATTATTTCTTTGCATTGTTTACAAAAATAATACACCAAATAGGATTTTTGAAGGACGAAACTGCCTTATTAATTGTACATCTACTGAAAGCTTCATGCCTTTAAATGGTAAATTAGCAATGAATAGCGGTGCAAATACTTAATGATTGCAAAATCTTCCACCTCGATATCAGAGAAAACATTTTGAATAGATGTTAATTAAAGCAGGCGCTAGAGGAATCTCTTGATTCAGGTCTTACATCGTACAGTTAATTTCACTATACATTTATCATGATCTTTAGAGAATCATATGAAGAATGACTGAAAATCTGCGGTTTTACGTAATTTTTTACTCGAAAAAATTAAGTTTCTCTGCATCAGTAAGTAAAGGGAAATAGTAAAATATATGTTTTTTATCCCTTTTGTCATCCGAGAAGATCTTTGTGTCCTTTAAAAATGAGCTTTGGTGTATTACCTCTGATTCCAGCTTTGATAAACAATAAATAGTATGAAAATTAGTAAAACAAAAAGATAAAGAAATACTAAAGCGATTCGGGAAACTATGAACTCTAATTAACCAATGAATATTTTCACATTTAAGCGCCCAAATTTAGAGGCCATATTATCGGCTCTACTAAAGAGCTTGAAAGTTAAAGTCACCGCATCAGCAGCTGATGCCTGTCTTACCGACCATCCCGAATATCCTAGCATACTTGCATTAAGTGATTGTCTGAGGGATTGGAATATGGATAACCAGACCTACAGAATTGATAAAGCGGATTTCCAAACTGGGGATCTGCTGTTTCCCTTTGCAGCACATTTTACAGAGATGGGGGGAAGATTCATTTTGGTACATGTTATTGAAAAGGGTATTGTACACTACACAGATGAAGAAAATAGACAGGGAATAATGGATGAACAGGAATTTTTGAGCAGATGGGACGGAATTGCATTTCATGCCGAAAAAAAACCTACCAGTGGAGAAAAAGATTATCAAGAAAAATATCTAAAAGATATTCTGCAGAGAATACTGTTTCCCTTTGCTATTTTATTTTGTCTTGCCATTTTTGGACTTGCTATTGCCAGCCATCCATTTTCACTTTCTTACGTTATTGTGTGCTCAATAAAACTAATTGGAACTGGCATAAGCACCTTACTACTTGTACAAAGTATTAATTCGCAGAACCCTTTTATAAAGAACATATGTGGCTTGGCTGGAAAAAGTGATTGTGACTCTATACTGAAATCAGAGGCTGCGCAGATAACAGCGTGGTTAAGCTGGAGTGAGGTCGGCTTTTTTTACTTTATGGGTTCCTTACTGTTACTTCTTGTACACCCATCGTTAATCTACCTAACTGCATGGCTAAATGTATTAGCGTTACCTTATACTATTTATTCTATTACCTATCAATACAGAAATAAAAGCTGGTGTATCCTATGTTGCAGTGTACAGTTTCTATTATGGGCAGAATTTCTGATTGATATCGGTTTCAATGTCTTTAATAAAAATAGCGGTACCTTTGCCTATTTAACGCCTCTGTTTTTTTTGATACCTGTGATTGCATGGTTTCTGCTTAAGCCAGCATTGTCCCTTTCAGTACAAGTAGAGCCATTAAAGCAGCAGTTAAGGGTTTTTAAATTTAAACATCATGTTTTTAAGCAGAGCTTGCTTAGCCAGTCAAGATATGCCGTGGATGATTCTCTTATGCCCGTTAGGCTCGGTGACCCGTCAGCTCCTATAACTATCACAATGGTCAGTAACCCCGCCTGTGTTGCCTGTGCAAAAGCGCATGATTTTTTGGATACTTGGATGCTAATCAGAGAGGATATACAGGTGAAGGTGTTGTTTGCCACGGATCGCGATGAGCATGATTTTCGTTACAAAGTTGCTCGACACCTAATTGCATTAACACAATCAGGAGATGCAAATCTAGCCGGAAATGCATTAAAAGACTGGTACGGGAAGAGGGTTAAATATGAAGGCTGGGCGGTACGATATCCCGTTTCCAAAAGTGATTCGGATAAGACAGCCCTAAATCATCAACGAAAGTGGTGCAGGGTTGCGAATATCACCGTAACACCAACCATTTTCGTCAATGGATACCAAATCCCCAAGGGATACGAACTGGAAGATCTTAAATATATTTTGTAGTTATTTGAAACAATACTTTAAGAAAATATATATATAACGAATTTTGCAAAAAAGGGGCAGCTGGTTGCAACGAAACTGCCCCAAGTAACGAGTGCAGGCGTTTACCAGCATCGCTGAAGTTACCCTTGCGTGAAAGGGCAACAGACCTATAAAACAAATTTAAACTTTTAAAAATGAAAACAGCAAACTTACTCAGCAGAGCTGAGATGAAAAATGTAATGGGCGGGCTATATCCAGTAGGAACTCCAGGTGGAAATAACGGTAATCCATGTGCCGCAGGTGGTGCCTGCGACACAGAAGGGGGCTGGGTAGGCCATGACAATAATGGAGATTATAATATTGGAAACTGTAATGGTGCTCCTGGATGCCACAACTATTGTAGCGTACCAGGCGGACAGGAATTCTGGTGCTAATCATTATCTCGCTCTAATCTGATCAAGGGCGCTTTGAAAACAACATTTTCATCAGGAAATAAGTATTTTCAAAGCCCTTTGATTATCTTACGCTAAAGTAAACATACTCCTACTCTTATCGATAACTATGAAACGCATAATCTATTTTATCCTACTATTTTTATCCGCTCGCTCCTATGGTCAACAGGAAAGCATCATCCAGATCCAGCTAACCAATTCAACTATGGTGAACGTGGAAAAAAGACGTTTTTTTAATCAACTAGACTATGAAAAAATTGGATCTCTTTCAAGTTCGAAGCTGGCTTTTCAGCTCGATAGGGGAAATACTCTTCCAGTTTCTCCGGATTTTAACGTGAAAAAAATAGATGATAAAAATTATATCTTAACAATTAGGAACGAAAGGCCAGAAATTGTTTTTTTAAACTATAAACCCATTTATATCGAGCCTGGAGATAAAGTGAAGGTAAATTATACCGTCATCCTTAGGACATTTGATCAACTAATTGATACGATTACCGCTACTGGGGGTAATAAGGGAAATTACGAGTTCGCAAAGTATAACATATCTATAAGTTCGAAAGTGAAATATCCCGAACTCACCACGAACGCGTACAAAGATATGACCGGATCTTTTTATAAGGACCTTAAACATTATTATCAAGTTGCCAATAACATATATGATACTGATCCCAGATTTAAAACATGCTCAAAGGATCTTATCGAATACCTTAAAAGGCAAAATTCCGCAACGTTTCTCTTTAACCTGATTTTTTTTGAAAATAAATTGATTCAGGAAGGTAATCGGCCTGGGGCAAAACTATTGGGTGATTCTCTAGAGTATGCATTCAACAAAACAATATTCAAACCCTCTGACACACTTCTTAATTTTACTATGGAGAACGTTTTCAAGAAATATTTTGAGAGGGTGGCCACAAATAAATATGGCGATTTGGCTATCGAAAAAAATTACAGGCTATTTTACGGTTACATAAATAACTTTCCAGACAAATTCATCAGGGATTATTTTATAATGCTTCTGGTTGCAAATTACCGCAAGGAGGTCAACCGCTATTCCCCAGAGTTAATCCCTAACCTAGATAAGGAAATCGCTAATCAACGGGTGCTGGCCAGGACAAAAATAATAGTAGGTTGAGGGTTTAGGATTTACATTCCATAATCTTTCGACCATTGACCCCCATAACAATCCGGGAGGTGATTCGGATTAGAAACAAAATCTATTTATCTAATTACCATTTCTTCAAATTTTGATTTCTGCCTACTCGGATCAGTCAACAAATATACTTATCAGAATAGAGTAGATCAAAAACACATACCGAAAACAAGATCTTGAAAAATTTTTTATTCTATAAGCAGCCCGACCAAATGGACTGCGGGCCTACGTGCTTGCGCATGATCGCGAAATATTATGGCAAACACATCAGCCTGCAAAAATTGCGAGATATTTCTGGTATTAACCGTGAAGGTGTTTCGCTGCTGGGCATCAGTGAAGCAGCTGAGAAAATCGGATTTAGAACTAGCGCGGTTCGGCTGTCCCTTGAGGAGCTGGCAGAGGCTGAGTTACCCATGATTCTGCATTGGGATAAAAACCATTTTGTGGTACTGTATAAGATAAAAAGAAATAACTATTACATCGCCGATCCTGCCAAAGCACTTATAGCTTATACGCAAGCTGAGTTCAAAAAACACTGGCTTTCAACCATCAAAAATGAAAAAAAAGAGGGTATAGCGCTGTCACTTGAACCCACTCCAGAATTCTATCAACAGGAGGGCGATAACGACAATAGCTCCAGTATTTCCTATTTGTTCAAATACCTCTATCGTTATAAATCACTAGTTATCCAGCTTTTTGTAGGCCTGGGAGTAGGCAGTATTCTCCAGTTGATACTTCCGTTTTTAACACAGTCGGTTGTCGATGTCGGGATCAATACGCGAAACCTTAATTTTATATATGTTATACTGATTGCCCAGACTATGCTATTTATCGGAAGGATAAGTGTTGAATTTATACGCTCCTGGATATTATTGCATATCAGTACCAGGATTAACATATCCATATTGACAGACTTCCTCGCCAAGCTGATGAAACTGCCCATCAGCTATTTCGATACTAAAATGACAGGTGATATTATGCAGCGTATGAGCGATCAAAAAAGGATAGAATCCTTTCTAACAGGATCAACGCTAAGTGTAATCTTTTCCGTCTTCAATCTGATTGTTTTTAGCTTTGTCCTGGTGTATTACAATGTAAACATTTTCCTAATATTCCTTACCAGCACCATCCTCTATAGTTTATGGGTTATACTATTTCTCAAACGACGCCGTAACCTCGACTTTAAACGGTTTGATCTTTCAGCCAAAAATCAAAGTTCCGTTGTACAACTTATCAGCGGGATGCAGGAGATAAAACTCAATAACTGTGAACAACAGAAGCGATGGGAATGGGAGCGCCTTCAGGCAGGTATTTTTCAGTTTAATATCAAAAGTCTCAAACTGGGGCAATATCAGCAAGCTGGAGCATTTTTTATCAATGAAGGGAAAAACATCCTAATAACCTTTCTTGTCGCAAAATCTGTAATCGATGGTAACCTTACCTTAGGTGCCATGATGGCGGTGCAGTATATTATGGGACAGTTAAATAGTCCCATTGACCAGATGCTTGTGTAAGCTCCCCTGTTTTTCAGACCATTCAAAAGTATAATTTTGTCCTCAAATTTCCTGCAATAAATCTACAGGAGATTTGAAGTTTAATGCCTGGTGTGGTCGA